>NZ_JBFATS010000015.1:0-75011 GCF_040678435.1 Streptomyces sp. NPDC052682
CTGTGGCGCACGACCGAGGACCTGCTCGACATCTGGCAGAACAACAACACCAACAGCTATCCGATGGGTGTCGGCAACGTCCTCGACGTCAACGCCCCGCTGGCGGCCCAGTCGGGTCCGGGGCACTGGAACGACCCGGACATGCTGGTCGTAGGCCGCCCGGGCCTGTCCCTGACCGAGTCCCGCTCGCACTTCGCCCTGTGGGCGCTGATGGGTGCCCCGCTCATGGCCGGCAACGACATCCGCACCATGTCCGCCGACGTCAGCGCCATCCTGCGCAACCCCCGCCTGCTGGCGGTCAACCAGGACTCGCTGGGCGCGGGCGGGCGCCGGGTGCGTGACGACGGCAGTACCGAGGTGTTCGCCAAGCCCCTGTCCGACGGCTCGGTCGCGGTCGGCCTGCTGAACCGGGGCAGCAGCACGGCGACCGTCACCACCAACGCCGCACAAGTCGGCCTGTCCGGAGGGCCGTTCACCCTCACCGACCTGTGGACCGGCGGCACGTCCAGCACGTCCGGGCAGATCTCGGCCAGCGTCCCCGCGCACGGTGTCGCCGTGTTCAAGGTGACCGGCGGCAGCCCCCTGGCCTCCACCACCGCACGCCTGCGCGGTACCGGGTCCGGCCGCTGCCTGGACGTGGACGGTGCCGCCACGGCGGCCGGGAGCAAGACGCTGATCTGGGACTGCCACACCGCCGCCAACCAGCTGTGGACCACCTGGGCCGGCGGCGAGATCCGCGTCTACGGCGACAAGTGCCTGGACGCCTCCAACCAGGGCACCACCAATGGCACGCCGGTCATCATCTGGCCCTGCAACGGCCAGGACAACCAGAAGTGGACCGTCGGCTCCGACGGGTCGATCCGCAACGCCCGCGCCGGGCTGTGCCTCGACGTCAACGGGTCCGGCACCGCCAACGGCACCCCGGTCGTCCTGTGGACCTGCAACGGCCAGAACAACCAGAAGTGGACCACGCTCCCGTAACAGGCAGACGTCCGGGCGGAAGAGGGCAGTCCCACGACAGCGCATCAAGCTGCAGTCGGCCCCTTCCGCGTGCCCGGTGGTGGCCTTCGCCGAACGACAGGAGACATACATGTCCGCGCTTCGCGCCCGGCTGTCGGCGATACTGCTCGCCGCGTGCCTGCTCTTCACAGGCCAGGCCTTGCTCACACCGGACCGGGCGGCCGCCGCCGACCCGGGCTACCTGATGACGCACTTCATCGGGGAGGGGTCGAACGGTCAGCAGATCTACTTCTCGTACAGCACGGACGGCCTGAACTGGACCGAGCTCAACGGCGGCGGAATCGCCCTTCGCTCCACGGTCGGCACGAAAGGGGTGCGCGACCCCGCACTGGTGAGATCCCCGAACGGTGACAGGTAGTGGATCATCGCGACCGACCTGTGCATCAGCTGCGGGCAGAACTGGGAGGCCGCCGTGTACAACGGCAGCCGCAACCTCGTGGTGTGGGAGTCGACGGACCTGATCAACTGGTCGGAGCCGTGGCTGCTCAACGTCGCCGGCGCGATCCCCGACGGACGCAACGCCTGGGCGCCGGAAGCGATCTGGGACCCGGCCTCCAACGACTACGTCCTGTACTGGGCGACGAACAAGCCGGTCGACGGCGTGAAGAAGCACCGCATCTACTACGCCCACACCAGCGACTTCCGCACGATCACCACCCCGCAGATCTACATCGAGCGCCCCGGCATGCAGGAGATCATCGACACCCAGATCGTGGAGATACCGGTCGGCGTCGGCACCTACCGCTATGTGCGGGCCTCCGGCGACGGGCAGATCACCCTCGAGGGCAGCAACTCGATCCTCGGGACCTGGAGCAGTCTCGGCAACCTCTCCGGCATCGGCCTGACCGGCTCCCAGGTCGAGGGCCCGATGTGGATGAAGTTCCGCGACCGCACCGAGTGGGCGCTCTACCTCGACCAGTACTCCTCCGGACGCGGGTACATGCCGGTCACGACGACCAACCCCTCCGTCTCCGGCACCTACCGGATTCCGGCGTCGGGAACCTACTCCATGGGCGTCACCAAGAAGCGCCACGGCTCGATCCTGAACCTCACGGCCGCCGAGGAGTCCCGCGTGCTCGCCCGCTGGAGCGACATCCCGGCCAACCGGCTCCAGTCGTACAACTTCCCGGACCGGTACGTGCGGCACGCCGACTTCGACGTGCGCATCGACCAGAACATCACCGGCCCGGACGCCCAGTTCCGGCTGCGGCCCGGCCTGGCCGGCTCGGGCACCGTCTCCTTCGAATCGGTGAATTACCGCGGGTACTTCCTGCGGCACTCCGGATACGACTTCCAGCTGGTCCGCAACGACGGCACCGCCCAGTTCGCCGCGGACGCCACCTTCCGGCAGGTGGCGGGGCTCGCCGACGCGAGCTGGTCGTCCTTCCAGTCGTACAACCACCCCGACCGCTACATCCGCCACTACGCCTACCAACTCCGCCTCGACCCGATCACCACCGCGGCAGGACGCAGCGACGCCACCTTCCGCGCGACGAACTGACCCGCACCGACAGGGATGCCGGCGCCTCCGCGAGAGCGCCGGCAATCCCTTGTCCAGTGATGTGGTGCCGAGTGGCTGTCTTGTTCAGCGGCGTCAGGAGACGGTGAACATCTGGTGGCCGGCGCCGTCGAACGGGCGTTGCTCCAACTGGTCGCCCTGGGCGCTGCCCGCGGTGAGGTAGAGCCCGCTGTGGCGGTTCAGGAGCCTGATACGGCCGTTGCCCGCGTCTTCCGCCAGCCATTCGTCGTTGGTGTTCGCGCCGGCTTCGTAGGTGTACTGGACGACCTGCGCGCCCGCGTCGCGGGAGGCCCACCTGACGACGACGTCCTTGCCGCTCGCCTCGTTGACGATCCGCGTGTATCCGTCGCCGAGGGACACGAACGCGAAACGCTGGTTGGTGCCGCCGGTGCTGGTCCAGCGGATGATCGCGGCGTCGTTCGCGAGGCTCTTGCCCTTCACGTCGAGTACGTGGCTGCTGCCGGCGATGGTCACCGTACGGTTCCCGGTCGGGACGGCCGCGACCTTGGTCAGCCTGACCACATGGCCGCCGTTCGCGACCACCGGGACGCTCAGCGTGTCACCGGCCTGGATGACCTTGCTCGTGCGGGTCAGGCCGTCAGAGCCGTCGGTGGTGATCTCCGCGTGCCAGGTGCCGGAGCCGAGGAACGTGGTCGGGTAGCTGATGGTGGTGGCGCCGCCGCGCCTGAACGCCCCGACGAACCACCGGTCGCCGTTGCGGCGCGCGATGACCCCTCCGGTGAGCGGGTCGCCGGAGACGTATTTGGTCTCGTCCCAGACGGTCGGCAGCAGGCGCAGCCACCGCTGTGCCTCGGGCCTGGCCTGGTAGTCCGAGATGCGGCTGCCAGGCAGCATGATGCCGCTGTCCAGGAGGACGCCGAGGGCGAGTTCGGCGGCGTCGCTGTTCGGGTTGCCCTGCTGGAAGCTCATCGGCGAGTAGTCGGCCGGGCCCAGTACGCCGCGAGTGAACGGCAGCGCGGCCACGTGCCCGATGTCCCGGCCGTTGGGGTACTCCTCGCCGCGGACGGCCTCATTGGTCAGCACGTGCGGCCAGGTGCGGTGGACACCGACGGACAGGCGGGAGCCGTGCAGGTCGACCATCAGCTTGTACCGGGCTGTGTCGGCCAGGGCAGCGTCGTACCACTGCTGACGGGCCCGGGTCTCCGAACCCATGAAGTCCATCTTGACGCCGACGACACCCCATCCGGTGATCTTGGTGAACTCGGCGTCCCGCTCGGCGGCGGTGTCCAGGTCCTGCCAGTGATACCAGAGCATGATCCGCACACCGCGCTCACGGGCGTAGGTCACCAGCTCGGGAATGATCGCCTGGTTGGCCTTCCACCCGTCGTCCACCAGGAGGTAGGGCCAGCCCTGCGAGGAGGCGTAGTCGGCCCACTGCTTGAGCTTGGTCAGGTCCCGCTGCGTGCCCCACATGCCGTCCAGCCACGGCCACGCGGCGACACCCGGCTTGATCCACGAGGTGTCGGAGATCTTCGACGCGGGCGCGACGTCGTCGACCAGCGTGGACTCCACGATCGTCGCCGTGCTGCCGATGGCGGCGGTGCGCCACGCCGTGGTGAACGCGCCGGATCGCACGATCTGTGCGTCGGCCAGCGCGACGGTGAACCGGCCGGTGCCCTGGGTGTGGGTGAACTGGCCACCCGAGTAGTCGCCGTCCACGCCGGACTCGGCGAGCAACACCCGCGCGCCGTTGGCCTGCTGGGCGAACATGCTCATGTCATAGGAACCCGTCGGGACGTCGGCGACCGTCGAGGTCGCATAACCCCTCTCGTGCTCGGGACTGAACACCTGCCGGGACAGCTGGGCGTCCGTGGGCAGTTCGAACGACGTCGCCTCTCTCAGCACCGTCGCACCCGAAGGCAGCTCGTAGCGCAGCGCCATACCGTCCGCGGACGTGCGGACGTGCACGGTCATCTGCGCGGAGCCCTTCGCGAACACCAGTCTCGTCTCGGTCGCGGACCGCGTCCGCACACGGGACTTCCCTGCCATGACCTCGTAGGTGTACGAGACGGGTGTGTCCGTGCGTCTGACGAACTCCAGTCCGGTGGTGAAGTCGGCCTGACTGGTCACCAGCCCGATCGGAGCGGGTATCAGGGCTTGGCGGCAGTTCCAGGTCGCGCCGAGCGAGAGGGCGCCGTTCGCGTCCAGCGCCACGGTGGCGCGCACACCGTCACAACCGGTCTGCGCGACACCGGGCTGGACCGAGGTCCAGCTTCCCGGCGTGGCGGCGGACGCGGGCAGCGCCGTGACCGAGCCCAGGCCGGCGAGGACGGCGGCGGCCGTGACGGCGCCTCGCGCCCCGCTTCTCTGCAGGAGTTTCATGCGGCGCCCTCCGGGGGTGCAGGTGGTACGGCGCCCGGTGTCGCCGCCGGCCGGGAGGCGAAAACAAAAGGAGCGACTGGAACCGGGCCGATCCGAGCGTGGATGGACGCGCTGTCCAGGCAGCAGAGTTGTACGAAATGTCGAACTGTGTTCGTAAGGTCGGGCAGAGACTAAGAGGGGAAGCAGGGCCCGTCAACACATCCGACACGCTCGGGATACGCGTGTGACAAGTATTGACGGGGGCAGGTGGAGACCCTATCTTCTGGCCGAGTTTACGAACAGCGTTCGAAATACCGGCAGGGTGTGGGCAGGGGGTATCGCCGCACCACCAGCACCAGAGGGAGCACTCCGTGAGACCCATGCTCACCCGTCGAACGGTCCTCGGCATGATCGCCGGCTCGGCCGCCGCCACCGTCACCGGTGTCTCGGCCGGTACCGCCCACGCAGCCGTGCCCGCCTCCCCCGGTGTGACGTACAAGAACACCCTCGCCGAGCAGCGGGCCGACCCGCACATCTTCAAGCACACCGACGGGTTCTACTACTTCACGGCCACCGTCCCGGCGTACGACCGCATCGTGCTCCGCCGGGCCACCACGATCCAGGGGCTCACGTCGGCCGCCGAGACGACCATCTGGACGAAACACTCCACCGGTGAGATGGGCGCCCACATCTGGGCTCCGGAGATCCACTTCATCGACGGCAAGTGGTACATCTACTTCGCCGCCGGCGCCGCCAACGACATCTGGAGGATCCGGCCTTACGTCCTGGAGTGCACGGCCGCGAACCCGATCACGGGGACCTGGACGGAGAAGGGGCGCGTCCTGCTGCCTCTGGACACCTTCTCGCTCGATGCGACGACCTTCGTCGTCAACGGCGCCCGCTACCTCGCCTGGGCACAGAACGACCCGGCCGTCGGCCGCGGCACCAACCTCTACATAGCGCGGATGTCCAGCCCGTGGACCATCACCGGTACACCGGTCATGATCAGCCGGCCGACCGCCTCGTGGGAGACCGCCGGAGGGGAGACGGTCAACGAGGGCCCGGCCGTGATCCAGCGGGGCGGCAAGGTCTTCATGACCTTCTCGGCCAGTGCCACCGACGCCAACTACTGCATGGGCATGCTGACCGCGTCCGCCTCCGCCGATCTGCTGAACGCGTCGTCGTGGACCAAGAGCGCGAACCCGGTGTTCGCCAGCTTCGCCGCCACCAGCCAGTACGGTCCCGGGCACAACCAGTTCACGGTCTCCGAGGACGGCAAGTCGGACATCCTCGTCTACCACGACCGCAGTTACAAGGACATCAGCGGTTCCCCGCTCAACGACCCCAACCGCCGCACCCGCGTGCAGAAGATCTACTGGAAGGCCGACGGCACGCCCGACTTCGGTATCCCGGTCGCCGACGGACTCACCCCGATCCGGCTCTCCTCATACAACTTCCCTGACCGGTTCATCCGGCACTGGGAGTACCGCGCCAAGATCGAGCCGAACGTCTCCCCGCTGGCCGACTCGCAGTTCCGCGTGGTCACCGGTCTCGCCGGCACGGGCACCGTCTCCCTGGAGTCGGCGAACTTCCCCGGCTACTTTCTGCGCCACAGAAACTCCGAGGTGTGGGTGGACAAGAACGACGGGACGGCGCAGTTCGCGTCCGACGCCTCCTACACCGCCCGGGCCGGCCTCGCGGACTCCGCCGGAGTCTCGTACGAGGCGTACAACCTCCCGGGCCGCTACATCCGCCACTACAACTACCTGCTGTACGTCCAGGCTCTCAGCACGACGACCGACCGGGCCGACGCCACCTTCTACACCCAGTGAGCAGGCAGCACCCGCCCGGCACCTCCCCTCTGTCCTCCGGACGGGGAGAGGCTCGCTGAGCGCGGGTGCTCCCTGAGCCAAAGCCGACGTACGCCGAGGTGGAGAAGGACGGCACCGCTACCTTCGCCTCTTCACCCTCCGGTTCGGACCCGACCCGCGCCATACCGCGCCGCCGGGCCAACTGGCTCTCCGTGACGCCCTGCTCGCGCAGGCGGCGCATGCGCTCGTCGTGGGTGCGCCGGGAACCCATGGCCCCGATGTGGGCGACGGGCAGGTCGAGTGCCGCGCGGGGCAAGGCAGGCGGCCCTCCCCGGGACGCCGTGACATCAGGGAGCCCCGGATGCGTGCTGGACGGGCCGGGGCTACTGGTCGCGGGTGCGGCGGCCGTTGTAGTGCTGGTCGGTGACCGGCTCGGCCCACGTGGTCTCGGGAGTGCCGTCGCCTGTGCCCTCCCACAGGGCGATGTGCTCCATGAAGCGGTCGGGGACAGCGCCGTGCCAGTGTTCCTCGTCCGGGGGGCAGGCAACCGTCTCGCCGGGGTGGGCCTCGAAGACGGTGCCGTCCCGGGTGCCGATCAGGGCGATGCCGGAAACGACGTGCAGGGTCTGGCCCAGGGCGTGGGAGTGCCAGTTGGTGCGGGCGCCCGGCGAGAAGCGGACCAGGTTGGCGCGCATCCGGGACGGCTCCTGGCCTGCCACGATGACGTCCCACCACACGTCGCCGGTGAACCAGTCCGCCGGGGCCTTGCTGCTGGGCTGCTGCTTGATGAATTCCATGGTGTCTCTCAGCTCTCCTTCATGCGTGGGCTGTCTTTCAGCGGGCGACGTAGCCGCCGTCGACGGGGAGGGCGACGCCGATGACGAAGCCGGCTCCGGGACTGCACAGCCACAGGACCGCCTGGGCGACCTCCTCGGCGGTGCCGAGCCGGTTGATGGGCTGGTTGGCCTCGGCCTCGGCGCGGTCGAGTTCCCCCTTGGCGATCATGTCGCTGACCATGGGGGTGTCGATGGTGCCCGGGCAGACGGCGTTGATGCGGATGCCTCGGGAGGCGTATTCGAGTGCCGCGCTGCTCGTCAGGCCGATGACTCCGTGTTTGGAGGCGTGGTAGGAGGCGCGGCCGGGCAGGCCGACCAAGCCGCCCAGGGAGGAGCAGTTGACGATCGTGCCGCTGCCCTGTGCACGCATGTGCCGCAGCTCGTGCTTCATGCAGGCCCACACGCCGCGCAGGTTGATGGCGTTGACGCGGTCGAAGTGTTCGGCGGGCTCGTCTGCGGCGTCGCTGGGCGGGATCTGGATGCCGGCGTTGTTGTAGGCCATATCCAGGCGGCCGAAGGTCTCGACCGTGCGGTCGACGGCGGCGGCGACCTGGTCCTCGTCACTGACGTCGCAGGTGAGGGCGAGGGCTTGGTGGCCGGCGTCGGTGAGTTCCTTCGCGGCAGCGTTCAGGGCCGCTTCGTCGATGTCGGTGAGGGCGACGGCGGCTCCGGACCGGGCGAACGCGCGGGCGGTCGCCAGCCCCATACCGGAGCCGGCGCCGGTGACGAGGGCGACGTGGCCGTTGAAGTCGTAGGTGGGATTCACGGGGCGTTGTCCCTTCAGGCGGCAGGATGTGGCGATACGGCTGGTGCCCGGGGTGCCTGGATGAACTGCGGCGGCACGGGCGGCGACGAGATGTCCGAGGCCGTCAGGCGCTGCGGAACCGTAGGGTCGCCATGGGCATGGTCGGTGCGCCGACGATCGTTCCGAGGCCAAGGCGGTGATCAGCAGGCCGGCGCGGGAGACGCTGACGCCGAGGTCACCGGCCAGCTCCGGCAGCAGGCCGGCGCGGGTCAGGGCGCGGCTTCGATGGTGATCTCGTCGGCGGTGGCGAGCCGCTCGGCGCCGCCGTCGGCCATGTGCCCGAGTATGACCAGGCCGGTCGCGTACGGGGCGTCGCGGTAGTAGGTGGCGAGCTGGTTCCAGGGGGCGTAGTACGCCAGGTCACCTACCTCGGGATCGGCGCCTTCCGGGGCGCCGGAGGTCGACAGCTTCCGGGGCAGATCGGCGATCTTCTCAGCCTGGTTGAGGTCGCGCAGGGAGAGGGTCAGGGGGAGCTGGGCGGCGAAGTCGCGGGCGGTGGGGCCGTCGTTCAGGGTGGCGGCGACGGGGTGGCCGTCGAGGGTGAGCCGGATGTTCATCGCGGTTGTCCTGCCGGTCGGTGTGGTGGCTGCCGGGGCTGTCGAAGCCTGCGGCGACGCGGGCTGGGAGGAGGAGGCGGCGGTGGAGGGCGGGGAATCGTCGGTGCAGGCGGTCATGACCAGCAGCAGGGCGGCGGCCGGGACCAGGCGGGCGAGAGCGCGAAAGGGCGCGGGATTCACGGGTCGTCCTGTAGCTAGTCGGGCAGAGGCTCGGAGTAGTGGCGGAAGCCGTCCCGGTCGGTGTGGATGTCGGCTCCGGGGATGATCAGCTGGGCGGCGTGGATGTTCTCCGGGGCGAGCGCGTCGTGAAGCATGTGGGCGTAGGCGCTCTCGGCGGCGAAGGCGATCGAGGTGCCGGCGACCTTCGGGTTGGGACGTACGGCGCTGGAGCCGTTGACGAACAGCAGCGTGCCGCGGCCGAGTGCGGCCGACCTGGGGCCCATCGAGATCCTCCAGTACAGCCCCGTGCCCCAGGCCCACTTTGCCGCGTGCAGGGCCGCGGTCAGGGACTCGATGTCGAGGACGTCGGCCGGGTAGCCGCGCGCCTGGATGCCGTCACGGGCGAGGTCGGCCGTCAGGCCGTCCAGCTTCTCCCCGTCGCGGGCGATGAGGGCGACGGTGTGGCCGGCGGCCCCGAAGCGGCGGGCGGCGGCCAGCCCGAGACCGGGGCCGGCGCCGACGAGGGCGAAGGTCGTCATGGTCAGTCCTTGTGTGAGCGGGGGTGGTTGCCGGTCCTGTGGCCGCACCGCCCCGGCGCGGCCCCGGGTGTGGACGCGTCTTTTCAGGGCTTGAGCAGAGCCTTGACGGCGCGGCGCTCGTCCATCGCCCGGTAACCCTCGGCGACCCGGTCCAGGGGCAGAGTGAGGTCGAAGACCTTGCCCGGGTCGATGCGGCCGCTCAGTACGCGGTCGATCAGGTCGGGCAGGTAGCGGCGCACGGGGGCGGGGCCGCCGCGCAGGCCGACGTGGGAGAAGAACAGTTCCTCGCCGTCGATGGCCACCTCGTGCGGGACGCCGACGAAGCCGACGTTGCCGCCGGGGCGGGTGGAGTGCAGGGCCTGCCGCATCGAATCCGCGGTGCCGACGCACTCCAGCACGCTGTCGGCGCCGATGCCGCCGGTGAGGTCCTTGACGCGAGCGATGCCTTCGTCGCCGCGTTCGGCCACGATGTCGGTGGCGCCGAAGTCCAGGGCGAGCTTCTGGCGGGACGCGTGACGGGACATGGCGATGATCCGCTCCGCACCCAGTTCCTTCGCGGCGATGACACCGCACAGTCCGACCGCTCCGTCGCCGACCACAACGGCCGTCGAGCCGGGCTTCACCTCGGCGGCGAGGGCGGCGTACCAGCCGGTGCCCATCACGTCGGACACGGCGAGCAGGCTGGGCACCATCTCGGCGTCCGGGTGCTCGTCCGTGGCGACCAGGGTGCCGTGGGCGTTGGGGATGCGCACGTACTCGGCCTGGCAGGTGCTCATGAACTCGCGGTTCAGACAGGAGGACTGCCAGCCGTTCAGGCAGTTCACGCAGGTGTTGTCGGAGGTGGCGAAGGAACCGACCACGAACTGGCCCGGCGCGACGTTCGCGACCTCGCTGCCCACGTCCTCGACGATGCCGACGTACTCGTGCCCCATCGGGTGCGGGTCGCCGACCGGCTCGAGACCGCGATACGGCCAGAGGTCGGAGCCGCACACACAGGTGGCGACCGTACGGATCACCGCGTCGGTCGGCTCAATGATCTTCGGGTCGTCGAGGTTCTCGAGGCGCACGTCGCCGGGGGCGTGGATGACTGCTCCGCGCATGGGATGCTTCCTTCAGTGCGGGGGTCTGGGGACCGCAGCCGTGGTGAGGAATGCGACTGCTCACGGTCGAGCCTCACACGCGAGCGCAGGTGCGAAAAGCGGAGAGAAGTATCCCGGGAGGGAAACATCCGGGGAGGAAATTCTCCCCCCTTGTGCAGGTGCGATCGGTGTCATGCTGGGAAGCATGACCGCCAACGTTCCCCTCAATGAGCTGGGAGAATTCCTCAAGAAGCGGCGCTCGGAGCTGAGCCCCCGCACGGTCGGTCTGCCCGAGACCGACAGGCCCCGCCGGGTGGAGGGGCTGCGCCGCGAGGAGGTCGCTCAGCTGGCCAATATCAGCACTGACTACTACACGCGTCTGGAACAGGGCCGTATGCAGGCGTCGGCGCCCGTGCTGGATGTCCTCGCCCGGGTGCTCCGTCTGGACGACGACGAGCGGGGCTACCTCTTCCAGCTCGCTGGAAAGACCACCACCCGCACCCGGCGCCGCGGCCGGCAGAAGGTCCAGCCACAGTTGCAGCGGGTCCTGGACGACCTCACCGCCACTCCGGCCATCGTGCAGGGCAGGCGCGGGGACATTCTTGCCTGGAACGCGCTGGCCGCCGCCCTGGTCACCGACTTCTCCCGCCTCGCGGAAAAGCACCGCAACTATCCACGGATCATCTTCACGGACCCCGCCATGCGCACCCTGTACGCGGACTGGGAGAGCTCCGCGCACATCGCCGTCGCCCAACTGCGCATGGAGGCCGCGAAGTATCCGGAAGACCCGCGCCTGATCGAGCTGGTCGGTGAACTGTCCATGCGCGACAAGCAGTTCGCCCGCTGGTGGGGCGATCACCACGTCGCCGCCCGCACCGTGGGCACGAAGACCCTCAACCATCCGGTCGTCGGCGAACTCGTCCTGGACTGGGACACCCTCACCGCCAACACCGACCCCGACCAGCACCTCACCGTCTGGACAGCCGCCCCCGGCTCCCCCACCCACGAACGGCTGCGCATCCTGGCCTCCTGGGCCGCCGACCAGGACCTGCCGGCCTCCTCCCCCGTCAGCTGACCGCGACGGGCCGCCGCCGTGAAGGCGGCTGGAAGGGGCTGTCAGGCGGGTGCGAGCGCTGACATCCCGCGACCGCGCGGAACCGAAGCCCGGCCCGTACGCTCGTGGACCACCACGGTCACATCACGAGCCGCTGCACGTCCATCAGGCCGCGCTCTCCCGTGCGGTGTTCCGCCGGCAGGATGTAGGTGCGCAGTCCGCAGGCGGCCGCGCCGCCGTCGCGGACCGGGTTGTCCCCGACCATCAGGGCGGCGCGGGGGTCCACGCCGAGGCCGGCGCAGGCTTTGAGGAACAGCTGTGGGGCGGGCTTTTCCCGGCCCTGCTCGTAGGAGATCACGCAGGTGTCGATCAAGGCGTCCAGCCCGTGGTGGGCGAGGTGGGTGCGCAGGTCCCAGGCGAAGTCGCTGACGATGCCGACGCGCATTCCGCGCTGGTGCAGGGCACGCAGGACCGGTTCGGTGTCGGGATAGGGAACCCAGGCGTCCGGAGCGGTGAGCTCCCGGTAGGCCGCATCCTCCGCGCCGCGCAGGAAGTCCACCTGCTCCCACCATCCCCACATGGCGCGGCGGTGCCGTTCGGAAGAGAGATCACGGCCTTCCTGGAGGGCGACGACGGAGGGCAGCCGGAAGGCGGCGCGCAACTGCTCGGAGATCTTGGCCACCGCGCCGGGCTCGTCCAGCACAGCAAGGCGGCCGGCGGCGGAGCCGACCCGACGCAGCCACGTCTCCAGGTCGGTCATATGGAAGATGGTGTTGCTGAAGTCGAACAGGACGGCCTGGACCGGGGGCACCGGCGCCGCCATCTCAGCGTCGCTGGGGCGGTAGGCGCTCGGAGTTTCGAACAGGGTGCGGGTCACAGGGAAGGCTCTTCGGGTTCGACCGTCTCGACGGGGACTCCGAGGTCGCGTATCGCCGCGAGTTCCGCGTCGGGGGTGGCGGTGTCGGTGATGACGGTGTGGTAGTCGGCCACGGTGCCGTACGCGTACGTGGCGGTCTTGCCGAACTTCGAGTGGTCCACCAGGAGCAGCGCCTGATCGGCGGAGGCAAGCATCGCCAGCTTCACCTCGACGTAGTCGTTCAGGGGGTGGAAGAGGCGGCCTTCCAGGACGGCGGTGGCGGACATCAGGGCGAGATCGGCCCGGATGTGGGACAGGGTGCGGATGACGGTGGGGCCGGTGCAGGAGTTGAAGTCGCCGCGGTAGTGGCCGCCCAGCAGGGTGACGTTCACCGCGGGGGCGGCGGATCCGAGGCGCTGCGCGAGGCCGACCGAGTTGGTGACGACGTGCAGCTGATCCACCTCCGCCAGCGCCGGGACCAGCGGGAACAGGGTGGTCGAGTCCTCCATGAGCACGGTGCTGCCCGGTCCGATCCGGTCGGCGACGGCTGCGCAGAGCGCGTTCTTGGCCGCGAGGGCGCTGTTCTCCCGGAAACGGGTGGCCGTCTCCATGGTGAGCGCGGGGAACGCGACGGCCCGCCCGCGCTCCTTGCGCAGCAGATGCCGCCCGGCGAGGTCGTCCAGGTCCCGGTGCATCGTCATCAGACTGACGTCGAAGTGCCGGGCGAGGTCGTCGATGCGGGTCTCGCCATGGTCGGCGACGTACCGCAGCACGGCCTGGCGCCGCTCCTCGACGGCCGCCTGTGACAGTCGCGTACGGGCGGTCACGGTGCCCCTCCTTCCCGGTCGCTCCGGTGTCGCAGTTTCCCACACGGGCCGGTGCGGGGCGGGGTCCGTCCGGCTCGCGGCCCTCGGGCCGTCCGTGCGACGGCTGCTCCGTACGACGTGCGTGTCCGCGTCCATGTCTGCAATCCCTGTCTGCGTGGGGCCGTGGGCTACGGTCCGTCCACCGTGACCAGCACCTTGACCTGTTCGGGGTCGACGGATGCGGCGAAAGCCTTGGCGGCGTCCTCCAGCGGGTAGGTGGCGGTGACGATCTCGGCGGTGTCGACGGCGCCGGACGAGATCAGGGACATCGCGGTGCGGTAGTCGTCGCCGGTGTACATCAGCGTGCCCTCGATGCGGATCTCCCGGTCCTGGACCAGGTCGAGGCGGACCGGGGTGGTGCCGGCGGCGCCGACGCCGACGACGATGATCGTGCCGCCCTTGGTGACCAGGTCGGTGGCCTGGGCGATGGACTGTTCGCGCGCCACGCAGTCGAAGACCACGTCGGCCGGTCCGCCGAGCGCCGCATGGGCCTGGTCGGCGAGGTCGGTGGCGTCGGCGGGCAGGGCCGTGTCGGCTCCCAGACGCAGGGCGCGGTCCCTCTTGCCCGGCAGCAGGTCGGTGACGGCGATCCTCGCGGCACCGGCGTGCCGGGCGGCGGCGAGGACGAGCAGACCGATCGGCCCGGCTCCGAGCACGACGACCGTGCGTCCGGTGAGGTCACCTGCCTTCGCCACGGCGTGCACCGGGGTGGCCAGGGGTTCGACGAGGGCGGCCTCGATGTCGGTCATGCCGTCGGGAACGCGGTGGACGCGGTCGGCCGCGATGGTGAACAGGTCGGCCATGGCGCCGGGCGTCTGGCAGCCGAACACCTTCAGCTCCTGGCAGATGTTGTAGCGGCCGGAGCGGCACTGGGGGCATCGGCCGCAGTACAGGTTGGGCTCGACGATCACCCGGTCTCCGGGCGTGAAGTCCTCGGCTCCTTTCCCTGCCGCGGCGACTACACCTACCGCCTCGTGGCCGGGGCGGTAGGGAAGGTCGATGAAGGGGTGGTGGCCGGCCGCCGCATGGGTGTCGGAGCCGCACACGCCGACGACGGTGGTACGCACCAGGAGTTCGTCGTCCCCGGGGACGGGGGCGGGCACCTCCTCGAGGGTGATGTCGTCGAGGGAGCGGACGAGAACGCGGCGGATCTGCTCGGTCATGTGGGGGTTCCGTTCGGTTCGGGCGTTCACGCGGTGGCGAGGCCGGGCTGGATCTGGATCTTGCGGCCGATGCCTGC
The DNA here is from genome assembly GCF_040678435.1 of Streptomyces sp. NPDC052682. Classification (NCBI taxonomy): domain Bacteria; kingdom Bacillati; phylum Actinomycetota; class Actinomycetes; order Kitasatosporales; family Streptomycetaceae; genus Streptomyces; species Streptomyces sp. NPDC052682. The sequence goes on from NZ_JBFATS010000015.1 coordinate 14,664, forward strand.
CTGGAAGCGGGCGACTGCGTCCGGGAACGCCACCAGGGGAAGGCGGTCACTGATGAAGACGCGCGGGTCGATGACACCGGTGGCGAAGAGGTCCGCGGCGCGTTCGAAGCTGTGCAGGACCGCCATGGAGCCGGTGATCGTGATCTCCTGGTTGTAGATCTTGTACGGCTCGATGGTGGCCCGGGTGGCGTAGTCGGCGACCCCGAACTGCAGGTACGTACCGCCTTTGCCCACCCGGCCGAGGGCGTCCTGGATGGCTTTCGCGTTGCCGGTGGCGTCGACGACCAGATCCCAGCCGTAGGGCGGCCGGTCGAGCTCGTCGGCGGACGCGGCAGCGGCGGAGCAGCCCAACTGCCAGGCGGTGGCCAGGCGTTCGGCGTTGATATCGACGACGTCGACGCTCGCGGCGCCGGTGGCTTTGGCGAGCTGGAGCATCATCAGGCCCATGGTTCCGGCGCCGTAGACGAGCACGCGGGAGGCGAGTCGGCCGCGCAGGACGTCGTAGCCGCGCACCGCGCAGGACAGCGGCTCGATCAGGGCCGCGTCCTGGGCGTCCACGTGGTCGGGCAGTCGTACGCAGTTGGCGGCGGGCGCCACGGCGTACTCGGCGGCGGCACCCGGGTGGGTGACGCCGATGGCGGCCCAGCGTTCGCAGAGGTTGTTGTGGCCGAGGCGGCAGTAGCGGCACTCGAAGCAGTACAGCGACGGGTCCACGGCGACCTGGTCGCCGAGCGCGAGTTCGGTGACCTCGCTGCCGCGGCCCACGACCTCCCCGGCGAACTCGTGGCCGGGGATGATGGGCAGTTTCGGGGCGAACTCCCCCTGGAGGATGTGCAGATCTGTGCCGCACAGCCCGGTGGCCGCGACCTCGACGACGACCTCGCGCGGGCCGGGAGCGGGGTCATCGACCGTGGCGATCTCGACGCTGCCGGGCTGGGTGATGACGGCTGCCTTCACTTGACGGCTCCCAGGGAGAGGCCGCGGACGAGCTTGTCCTGGGCGGCGAAACCGGCGATGAGGACGGGCAGCGAGACCAGGGTGGCCGCCGCGCACAGCCGGGCGAGGAACAGGCCCTCGTTGGTGATGAAGCCGACCAGGAACACCGGCGCGGTGGACGCCTGCGTGGCGGTGAGGTTCACGGCGAACATGAACTCGTTCCAGCTGAAGATGAAACAGATCAGCGAGGTGGCGGCGAGTCCGGGCATGGCGACGGGTGCGACGACCCGCCACAGGACGGTGAGCAGGCCCGCGCCGTCGACCTCGGCCGCTTCCAGGATCTCCTTGGGGACCTCGGCGAGGAAGGAGCGCATCATCCATACCGCGATCGGCAGGTTCATGGCGGTGTAGAGGACGACCAGCGTCCACACGTTGTCCAGCATCCCGGCGTCCTTGACGATCAGGTACACCGGCAGCAGGGCGGCGATGGCCGGGAGGAACTTGGTGGACAGGAAGAAGAACATCACGTCGGTCCACTTCTCGACCGGCTTGATGGACAGGGCGTAGGCCGCCGGTACCGCCAGGGCGAGGACCAGGATCGTGGAAAGGATGCTGGCCATGGCCGAGTTGAGGAGGAAGGGGGTGATGTCCCGGTTGAAGAGGAGTTTGTACTGGTCGAAGGTGACGGCGGCGAAGGGGGCAGGCGGATTGGTGGCCGCGTCGGCCTCCTGGTGGAAGGAGGTGAGGACCATCCAGGCCACCGGCGCGAAGAACGCCAGGGTGGCGAGCCAGGCGACGAAGGTCCACAGGGGAGAGAGCCGGGGCTCACCGCCCCGGTCCTCCCTGCGGCGGAAGAGCTTTGCGAACTTCGCCCCGGGCGCGGCGACTGCTGCGTGAGCGGTGGTCATCGGGATACCTCCTCGCGGAACAGCGACGCGATGGTGCGCAGCGCGAAGGTCGCGATCACGAACGCGCCGAGGACGACGACGACACCGGCGGCGGCTGCCTCGCCGTACTCGTACTTGCGGAACATGGTCAGGTAGATCTCGTAGGGCAGGTTGGTGGTCTGGGAACCGGGGCCGCCCTGGGTGATGGTGAAGACCACGTCGAAGGTCTGCACGACGTAGATCGTGCCGAGCAGGACGCCCAGCTCGATGTACTGGCGCAGGTGCGGCAGCGTGATGTGGCGGAAGGTCTGCAGCGCGGAGGCGCCGTCCATGCGGGCCGCCTCCAGGACGTCACCGGGCTGCGCCTGAAGGCCGGCCAGGAGGATCAGCATCATGAACGGGGTCCACTGCCAGACCAGCGCCACCACGACGGCGGGCATCGGGTAGGAGGAGATCCAGTCGACCGTGGGGCCGTTGTCCGCGCCGAACAACCGGTAGACGGCGTTGAGGGTGCCGTTGAGCAGTCCGTAGTCGGGGTTGTAGATGGCGTGCTTCCACAGCAGCGCCGCCGCGACCGGCATGACCAGGAACGGGGCGATGAGCAGCGTGCGCGCCAGCCCGCGGCCGGCGAAGCGGCGGTCGAGGAGCATCGCCAGACCGAGTCCGAGGATCACACTGATGATCACCACCGACGCGGTGAGCACGACGGTGTTGAGCACGGCCGTGCGCAGCCGCTCATCGGTGAAGACGAAGGAGAAGTTGGACAGACCGACGAAGTGCCGGTCGCCCGGCTTGAGGATGTTCCACTGGAACGTGGAGATGATCAACGTGGCCACGAAAGGCAGCTGCGTGACGACAATGGTGAAAATCAGCGCGGGCAGCAACGGGATGCGGCGCTTCCACTTGGCCGCCGCGCCCGAGGACTTCCGGGGACGGACGGGCGTGGGTGCTGTCTTGGGGGGTGCGGTGAGCGTGGTCATGAACGGTTCCTCTGCCGGTGAAGGCCGGGGGCGGGGAAGCGGCGCCCGGCCGACGCCGAGCCGGCCGGGCACTGAAGGTCACTTCTGGTAGTTCCTGGCGACTTCCTCGGCCAGCTTCTGGCCGTCGTTGAGCGCCTTGTCCACGCTGGTCTTGCCGGCGATGGCGGCGGAGATCTCCTGGGTGACCTTGGTGCCCAGGTCCTGGAACTCGGGGATGGCCACGTACTGGATGCCCACGGTCGGCCGGGACTGGACGCCCGGGTTGGCCGGGTCGGCGCCCTCGATGGACTTCAGGGTGATGTCTCCGAAGGAGGCGGCGGCCTTCTTGTACTGAGGGATCTCGTACGTGCTGGCCCGCTTGCCGGCCGGGACGCGCGCCCAGCCGAGCTTCTCGCCGACGAGGTTCTCGTACTTCTTGCTGGAGGCCCACAGCATGAACTTCGAGGCGGCGTCGGCGTTCTTCGTGGTCTTGGGCATGGCCCACGACCAGGCCCACAGCCAGCCGCTGCTGTCCGTCTTGACGGTCGGTGCGTAGGCGTAGCCGACGTTGCCGGCGATCTTGCTGGAGGCGGGGTCCTCCAGCGATCCGGCCGCGCTGGTCGCGTCGTACCACATGGCGACCTTCTTCTGGCTCAGCGCGTTCAGGCACTCGGTGAACCCGGCCTGCGGGGCGCCGGCCTCACCGTGCTTGCGGACCAGGTCGACGTAGAACTTCGTGGCCTCCTTGAAGCCGCCGGTGTTGACCTGCGCCTTCCAGTCCTTGGTGAACCAGGTGCCGCCGAAGGTGTTGACCATGGACGTCAGCGGCGCCCCCAGCTCGCCCCAGCCGGCCAGGCCGCGCAGGCAGATGCCCTTCATGCCGGGCTCGGCACCGTCGACCTTGGCCGCGATGTCGGCGATCTGCTGCCAGGTCGGCCGTTCGGGCACCGTGATGCCCTTCGCCTTCATGACGTCCTTGTTGTACATGAGCATGGAGGACTCGCCGTAGAACGGCAGGGCGTAGAGCTTGCCGTCCGAGCCGGTGAGCGACTGGACCATCGGCTTGAGCAGGTCGGCCTTGTCGAAGCCCTTGTCCTTGTCGGCGTAGGAGCCCAGGTCGTGCAGCCAGCCGTTCTTCTCCCAGATGGGCACCTCGTAGGCGCCGATGGTGGCGACGTCGTACTGGCCGGCCTGGGTGGCGATGTCCTGGGTGACCTTGTCGCGCAGTTCGTTCTCGGGGAGGACCGTGAAGTTGACCTTGATCCCGGTGTCCTTGGTGAAGTTGTCCTTGGTCAGCTTCGCGATGTCCTCCATCTGCGGGTTGCCGACCATCAGGACGTTGATGCTCTTCCCTCCACCCGAGGCCCCGCCGGCTCCCGCTCCGGAACAGGCTGTGGCGAGCAGGGCGGTGGCGGCGGCGCCGGCTATGAGGGCGTATCTGGTCGATGCCATGTGACGGGGGGAACCTCTCGTGCGGGTTCGCCGGGACCTCCACTGAGGCGCGGCGGGTCGAGCAGGGGTGTGGATGCGTCCTTGGGGAGTCGGGCATTATCTTCAGACTTATCGTCAACCGGTCTCTGAGGGCTGCGAGACTCCACCGAGCAGCCCAGCCCCCAGCCCTCGACCTCGCCGCCGCCGTCCCCGAGGAACCCACACGAGCACCAGACGTGTCCATGCGCCGGCCCCGGCGGTCCGGGTAGTCGACACGGTCGGAGCGGGCGATGCTTCACCGCCGGAGTGCTCGCCCATCTGCACCGCACCGGCCGACTCAGCCGCTGAGGCGTCGACCACCTTGGCGCCGGCGAGCTCGCCCGGCTGCTGTCGTACGCCGTGGAGATCGCTGCCGACACCTGCGCCCGCGCCGGTGCCCAGCCGCCGTACCGCTACGACGGCGTGACGGCTCCCGTGTAGAGGCAGTGGCCATGCCTGGATGCCCGTCGCTCCCTCATGTCGCCGGCTCGCCCCGCGCTCACTCCGGAGCCTCGCGTGCGTCCAGGCGAGCCCAGACCGGTCCGAGAGCCTCCAACGCCTCTCGGTACACCGCATACGCCTCGTCGAGTACGGCGACCCGGTCGGGGCGGGGTTCGTGGCGCCTGAGTACGTGGGGGGTGGCGCGCGGGTCCGTCACGTCGTCGAGCAGTCCGACGGCTGTGGCGGCGAGCAGCGCCGCTCCCCGGGCAGCACTCTCCTGCACGTCGGTCACCACGACCGGCCGCCGTAGGGCGTCGGCGAACATCTGGCTCCACACCGCACTGTGTGCGGCCCCGCCGGTCAGCCGGGCCGCAGCCCCGGTGATCGGCAGCTTCGAGCGGAGCGCGTCGACATGCCAGCGGTGGTTGAGGACCACGCCTTCCATCAGGGCCCGCAGCAGGTGGCCGCGGTCGTGCCAGCCGCGCAGTCCGAGGAACGTCCCGGACGCGGGATGCGGGTGCGGGGAGCCGTAGACGAACGGGTGGAACAGCACCTCCGACGGACCGTCCAGGCATGCCTCGACCTCGCGGCCGATCGCCTCATGGACGCCGTACCGCTGGTCGGTCGGTGCACCGGTGACCCGCAGGAACCATTCCAGGTTCGCCACCGACGCCGGTGAGGTGGACATGGTCATCCACTGGCCCGGGCGGACGAAGTGACGGACCTGCCAGCGCGGATCGACGACCGGGCGTTCACTGACCACCTGGTTGATGCTGAACGACCCGGCGATCAGGCACAGTTCGCCCGGCGTCGTGCCGCCGATCCCGAGCGCGGCGGCATCGACGTCATGGGCACCCGTGACAACGGGCGTGCCGGCGGTGAGCCCGGTGAGCGCCGCGGCCTCGCGGGTGACGTTTCCGCTCACCGCGTCGCAGGGCAGCACGGGCGGCAGCAGGCGGGCGAGCGCGCCGAGGCCGTACAGGTCGAGCAGCTCCGGCGAGTATCCGCCGTGGCGCATGTCGGTGAACGAGGCACTGGCGTCCGTGGGATCGGTGGCCACCGCGCCTGTCAGTCTCAGGCGCAGCCAGTCCTTGCAGGACAGAAGCCACCGGGCCTGCCGAAGCACTCCCGCCTCGTGGCGGGCGAGCCAGGCCAGCAGGGCGGCCGGGGAACCAGCGAACGGCACCGTGCCCGACATCTCCAGGGCGCGCGACCAGACCGGAGTGCCCCGCCACTCCACCAGCATTGGTTCGGCGCGCGTGTCCATCGCCACGATCCCGGCGCGCACCGGCCGGGCGAACTCGTCGACGGCGTACAGGCCGTCGCCGTGCCCGGCCAGTCCCACCGCGGCGACGGCTCGCCCCGCGTCCGGTCCCACCTCGGCGAGACAGGCGGCGATGGCCTGGAACGCGGTCCGCCACACCTCGTCCATATCCCTCTCCACCCAATGAGGTCGAGGGGTCTTCAGGGGCACTGTGCCGCTGCCGCGCGCCACCGCTCGGCCGGTGGCGTCGAACAACACGGCCTTGGTCACGGTATGGCCCGCGTCGACACCGAGCACCAGTTCACGTGCCACAGCTCACACCCGCCCCAGGCCGCAGGCAGTGTCCGTCGCGGCGCACCGGCCGGTCGCCACGAGTCCGGCGACGAGCCGCGTCGAACGCAGCATCCCGGTCGCGCCGGAGCCCTTTGGCTGCCGCTCAGTCAACGCCGCGCCCCGGTCCGAAACGGGCCGCACACTGCCACGGCGTCGTCGTACCCGACGGGGACCGTCGACCACCGATGACCAACGCACACCGGGGTCTCCTCCCGTGCCGAAGCCACCATCCACCGGGCCGATCGTCCCACGTAGCCGGTCGACGCGCCCTGACCGTCATCCGCACGTTGCGACATCAGCGAAGCAGCAGGTCAGACACCCTTTGCTGCGGGCTCGAGAATGGCCACGCACTCCACGTGCGACGTCATCGGAAACAGATCGAACGCCCGCAGCATCCGCACCCGGTACCCCCCGTCCCGGAAGTACCCCAGATCCCGCGCCAGCGCGGCAGGATCGCACGCCACGTACGCGATCCTGCGCGCCCCCAGCGAGGCGAGATGCGCGACGGTCCCGCGGCCCGCTCCCGAGCGCGGCGGGTCCAGGACGATGAGGTCGACCTCGGTGATGCCCGTGCGCGGCAGGACCGTCTCGACCTTGCCCTGCTCGATGCGGACCCGGTCGAAGCCGGCGAGGTTGTGCCGGGCGTCCTCCACCGCGCGCTTGCCCGACTCGATGCCGAGCACCGCGCCCTTCTCGCCGACCCGGTCGGCGAGGGCGCCCGCGAACAGGCCGACGCCGCAGTACAGGTCGAGGGCGCTCTCGCCCTTGCGGGGCAGCAGGCCCTGCATGACCGCGGTGACCAGGGTGTCCGCCGCCTTGGGGTGGACCTGCCAGAAGCCGCCGCCTCCCACGCGGTAGGTACGGCCGTCCGCCCGCTCGCGGACGAAGGGGCGGCCGTGCACGCGGTGGACACCGCCGGAGCGTTCGTCCACCCGCATCACCGACGCCGGGCGGTCCAGTTCCACCAGCGGCAGGCGCGCCCCGGGCTTCGGCGTGAGGATCACCTGGCGGTCCTGCGAGCCCGTCGCCGCGATCGCCTCGACGGTGTCCATGCCCGTCCAGTCGCGCTTCTCGATGCCCAGCTCGGACACGCCCTCCGCCGCGATCAGGCAGCGGTCGATCGGCTCCACCTCGTGCGAGCGGTGCCGGCGCAGGCCGGCGCGGCCGTCGGCGGTCACCGCGTACTGCACGCGCGTACGCCACGCCGGGACCTCCCCGGCGGGCACCTTGTCGCCCTCGGCCGGGACGACCGTGCCGTCCCAGCCGGCCTCCTCGGGGGTGAGCCCGGCGAGCCGCTGCAGCTGCTCGGCGACGACCTCCGCCTTGAACCGCCGCTGCGCGCCCGGCTTGGCGTGCTGCCAGTCGCAGCCGCCGCAGCGGCCGGGCCCGGCGAACGGGCAGGGCGCGTCGATGCGGTCCTTGGAGGCCTGGAGGATCTCCACCGCGTCGGCGCGCAGGAAGCGGGCGCCCTCCTCGCCTTCCGTCACCCGCGCGACGACCCGCTCACCGGGCAGCGCGTGCCGCACGAACAGCACCTGGCCCTCGGACGTACGGGCGATGCAGTGGCCACCGTGGGCGACGGGGCCGATCTCGACCTCGTACTCCTCTCCCACCAGCGACTTCCTCGGTTCTGCCTGCATGGCGGGGTGACTCCACAACACTAGAGAGAGAAGGACGACAGCCCACCAGTCTACTGGGACCCCGAGGACTCCTTGGCCCGCGTCTCCGCGGGACCGCGCCGCACCGAGCCCGGGGCGTTCCACTCCTTGCGGGCACGCCGCTTGGCCGCCTCCGAGGAGGCCAGCTGGTACGGCACCGAGGTCACCATGACGCCCGGTGTGAACAGCAGCCGGCCCTTGAGCCGCAGCGCGCTCTGGTTGTGCAGCAGGTGCTCGTACCAGTGGCCGACCACGTACTCGGGGATGATCACGGAGACCACGTCCCGCGGCGATTCCTTGCGCAGGCCCTTGACGTACTCGATGACCGGCCGCGTGATCTCGCGGTAGGGCGAGTCGAGGACCTTCAGGGGTACGTCGATGCCGCGCCGCTCCCACTCGTCGCGCAGCGCCTTGGTCTCCGCCGGGTCGACGTTGACGCTGAGCGCCTCCAGGGTGTCCGAGCGCAGCAGCTTGGCGTAGGACAGCGCGCGCAGCGTGGGGCGGTGGATCTTGGAGATCAGGACGACGGAGTGGACGCGGGACGGCCGGATGGTCTCGTCGCTCGGGCCCTCCGGGGCCGCGATCTCCTCGGCCACACGGTCGTAGTGCTTCCGGATCGCGGTCATGGTCACGTAGAAGATCACCATGCCGAGCAGCGCCACCCACGCGCCGTGCGTGAACTTGGTGATGAGGACGACGACCAGGACCAGGCCGGTGAAGAAGGCGCCGAAGGCGTTGATCCCGCGGGAGCGGATCATGTGACGGCGCTTGGCCTGGTCCTTCTCGGTGGCCAGGTGGCGGTTCCAGTGCCGGACCATGCCGGTCTGGCTGAGCGTGAAGGACACGAACACGCCGACGATGTAGAGCTGGATCAGGCGCGTGGAGTCGGCGCCGTAGACCCACACCAGCAGTCCGGCGGCGCCGGCCAGCAGCACGATGCCGTTGGAGAACGCCAGGCGGTCGCCGCGGGTGTGCAGCTGGCGGGGCAGGTAGCGGTCCTGGGCGAGGATCGAGCCGAGCAGCGGGAAGCCGTTGTAGGCGGTGTTCGCGGCGAGGAACAGCACCAGGGCGGTGGCCGCCGCGAGCAGGATGAACATGAAGCTGCCGTCGCCGAAGACGGCCTCGGCGACCTGGGCGATGACCGGGTGCTGCACATAGCCGGCGCCGACCGGGACGCCGTTGTGGAACAGGTCGGCGGCCGGGTTCTCGGCCATGCGGACGTCGGTCGCCCGGGCCAGCGCGATGATGCCGCAGAACATGGTGACGGCGAGCAGGCCCATCAGCGCGAGCGTGGTCGCGGCGTTCTTCGACTTGGGCTTGCGGAAGGCCGGGACGCCGTTGGAGATCGCCTCCACACCGGTGAGCGCGGCACAGCCGGAGGAGAAGGCGCGCAGCAGCAGGAACAGCAGGGCGAAACCGGCCAGGCCCTGGTGTTCGGGCTTGATGACGTAGTCGGCGGTCGGCGCCCGCATCTCGTCGCCCAGCACCACGCCGCGGAACGCTCCCCAGGCGATCATGCTGAAGACGCCCGCGACGAAGACGTACGTCGGGATGGCGAAGACCGTGCCCGACTCCCGCACACCGCGCAGGTTCATCAGCGTCAGCAGCACGATCACGGCGATCGCGCAGAACACCTTGTGCTCGACGACGAACGGGATCGCGGAGCCGAGGTTCTCGATGCCGGAGGAGATCGAGACGGCGACGGTCAGGACGTAGTCGACGAGCAGGGCGCTCGCCACCGTCAGGCCCGCCTTGGGGCCGAGGTTGGTGGTCGCCACCTCGTAGTCGCCGCCGCCGCTCGGGTAGGCGTGCACGTTCTGCCGGTAGGAGGCGACCACGGTGAACATCAGCACCACGACCGCGACCGCGATCCAGGGGCTGAAGTGGTACGCCGAAACGCCCGCGATGGACAGCACCAGCAGGACCTCCCCGGGCGCGTACGCCACGGAGGAGAGCGGGTCGGAGGCGAAGACGGGGAGTGCGATGCGCTTCGGCAGGAGCGTTTCCCCCAGCCGGTCACTGCGCAGTGCGCGCCCGATGAGGATCCGTTTGGGCACGTCGGTCAGTTTGGACACAACAGTGGATCGTAAGCGTTCGAACGCGGGAGCGCCCACCCGCCACCCCCTCTGCACGGACCCTCTGCTCTCCGAGTGAAATCGGGGACGGGTGCGGCTGCGGTTTTCGCAGGTGGCGGCAGTCTCATGCCTATATGACGGGACTCTGCCCGTTCGCCTGATCCATCCCCGCCCGTCGCCGTCCCGTGGAGGTTCCATGCACACGACCGCAGAGCTGATCGGCGCCGCCGCCGCCCTCGTCGGCCTCGGCATCCTCACCCTGGCCAGCGTGCGCAGCATCAGCCGGCGCTGAGGGTCCCGGCGCCCGCCCCGTGCGCAGGGGACTCCCCAGCCAGGACCGCACGTGTGTAGCTTGGGGCGGTCTGAGACCCTGTGAAGGACAGGTCAGCAACCCTTGACACCGGAAGGACGGTCGTGCACATCGTCATCATGGGCTGCGGAAGAGTGGGTTCCGCTCTTGCGCAGACCCTGGAGGAACAGGGGCACACGGTCGCCGTGATCGACCAGGACCCCACCGCCTTCCGCCGCCTGGGCTCCTCGTTCGGCGGCCGCCGGGTCACCGGAGTCGGTTTCGACCAGGACACGCTGCGCGAGGCGGGCATCGAGGAGGCCGGCGCGTTCGCCGCCGTCTCCAGCGGTGACAACTCGAACATCATCGCCGCCCGGGTGGCCCGAGAGATGTTCGGCGTGGAGAACGTGGCGGCCCGTATCTACGACCCCCGCCGCGCCGAGGTCTACCAGCGCCTGGGCATCCCCACCGTCGCCACCGTCCGCTGGACCGCCGACCAGATGCTGCGCCGTCTGCTCCCCTCGGGCGCCGAGCCGCTGTGGCGTGACCCCACCGGTGGGGTCCAGCTCGCCGAGGTGCACGCGTCCACGGCCTGGGTCGGCCACAAGATCAGCAGGCTCCAGGAGGAGACGGGCGTCCGCGTGGCGTTCCTGACCCGGCTCGGCGAGGCGATCCTGCCCACCTCGCAGACGGTGCTGCAGGAAGGCGACCTGGTGCACGTGATGATGCGGACGGACGAGGTCGACAGGGTCGAGGCGGCGTTCGCCAAGGGTCCCGAAGAGGAGGCCGGTCACTGATGAGGGTCGCCATTGCCGGAGCCGGTGCGGTCGGCCGCTCGATCGCGGGCGAGCTGCTGGAGAACGGCCACGAGGTCCTGCTCATCGACAAGGCGCCGACCGCCATCTCGGTCGAGCGGGTCCCGCAGGCGGAGTGGCTGCTCGCCGACGCCTGTGAGATCACGTCCCTGGACGAGGCGGCGCTCCAGCGCTGCAACGTGGTGATCGCCGCGACGGGCGACGACAAGGTCAACCTGGTCGTGTCCCTGCTGGCGAAGACGGAGTACGGCGTCCCGCGCGTGGTCGCCCGCGTCAACAACCCGAAGAACGAGTGGCTGTTCAACGAGGCCTGGGGCGTGGACGTCGCCGTGTCGACGCCCCGCCTGATGTCGGCCCTGGTCGAGGAGGCCGTGAGCGTCGGCGACCTGGTCCGGCTGCTCCGCTTCAGCCACGGTGACGCCAACCTCGTCGAGCTGACCCTGCCGGAGGAGTCGGCCCTGGCCGGCACCCAGGTCGGTGACGTGGAGTGGCCCGAGGACACGTCCCTGGTCACCATCATCCGCGGCACGCGTGTGCTGACCCCGACCCGGGACGACTCCCTGGAGGCGGGCGACGAGCTGCTGTTCGTGGCGGCGCAGGCCCGCGAGGAACAGCTCGAGGACCTGCTGTCGGTACGGCGGGAGGACACGCCGGGCTGAGCGGCACCGACCACGCCGAGGGGCGCCCTGAGCACTCAGGGCGCCCCTTCGACTCCGGCCCCCTCGCCTCAGGGCGGCCCTTGGATGCTCAGCTTTCGGCCTGACGCCCAGCTCTCGCCCGACGCTCAGCTCTCGCCCGACGCTCAGCGCCCGACTCGGAAGCTCAGCGCTCGGCTCCGCCCCTCAGCGCTCGGCTCCGCCCCTCAGCGCTCGACTCGGACCCTCAGCACTCGGCCCGACGCTCAACGCTCGGCTCGGACTTCAGCGCTCGACTCGGACCCTCAGCACTCGACTCGAACTCGCTCAGCGTCCGCTCGGACCCTGAGCACTCGACCCGGACCCTCAACACTCGACCCGGACCCTCAGCACTCGGCCCGACGCTCAACGCTCGGCTCGGACCTCAGCGCTCGACTCGGACCCTCAGCACGCGGCCCGGACGCTCAGCGATCCGCTCGGACCCTCAGCACTCGGCCCGGACGCTCAGCACTCGACCCGGACCCTCAACGCTCGACTCGAACGCTCAGCACTCGACCCGACGCTCGGCACTCGACCCGACGCTCAAGCGCCCGGCCCGACGCTCAGCTCTCGGCCGAGCGGGACGCGGCGTCCCGCTCCGTCTTCCCCGCCGCGGCCTCCCGCTCCGCCTTCTCCGCCGCCTCCATCTCCGCGAACACGTCGATCGGCGCGGGCGCCTTCGCCAGGAAGACCCACGTCAGCCACACCGCGAGCAGGAACGGCGGGATCTTCAGGGCGACCAGCACCCAGCCGAGCTGGGTCGTGTCCGCCCACCAGTACAGCGGGAAGAGGATCGCGCACTTGGCGAGCAGGATCAGGCCCCAGGCCCAACTGGCCTTCGCGTACGCCTTCTTGCGACCCGGGTTACGGGTACGCCAGGAGAGGTTCTCCTTGAAGACCGGGCCGAGGACCAGACCCATCAGCGGCACGCCGCACAGGGTGGTGACGATGTAGGCGAGCCCCAGCCCCAGCGTGTAGAGCATGCCGGGCAGGTAGAAGTCCTTGGCGTTGCCGGTCATCATCGCGAAGACGACACCGAAGGCGACGCCGAAGACACCGCTGAAGGCGTGCTTGACGGTGTCCCTCATCGCCAGCCGGACCACGACCAGGATCAGCGACACGGCCAGCGCTGCGATCGCCGACAGGTGCAGGTCCTTGTCGATCGTGTAGATGGTGACGAAGAGAAGGCCGGGCAGCACCGTCTCGACCATGCCCCGCACCCCGCCGAACGCCTCGAACAGCGCGGCCTCCGTCACCGCCCGGGCATGGTCGGCGGATGAATCTTCGGTCGGCTTGTCGAGTGACGTCACGGGCTACTCCCGTCCGAGGGGTCGGAGTTCGTACTTGGGGTTGAACAGCACCCGGCGGCCCCGGCTCATGGAGATCCGGCCCGATGCGATCAGCTTGCGCCCGGGTTCTATCCCGGTGATGGAGCGCCGGCCGAGCCACACCACGTCCAGCGCGGCGGAGCCGTCGAACAGCTCGGCCTCCAGGGCCGGGACTCCGGCGCGCGGTCGCAGGGTGACCGTGCGCAAGGTACCAGTAACCGTCACGATCTGCCGGTCCTGGCAGTCACCGATCGGTGTGCACCCGGTGGTGTCGGTGTCCTCCCGCAGTTCCTCGGACTCCAGGTCCTCCTGCGACGAGGAGAGCCGGTCGAGCATGCGCCGGAACCGGCCCACCGGCTTCTCGGTACGAGGAACAGCACTCATACCTGAAGCCTACCGGGGCCGGCCCCCCGGCCGGCGTTCCCCCGCACTCCACTCACTCGACTCACTTCTCGAACCGGTACCCCATCCCCGGCTCGGTGATGAAGTGCCGTGGATGCGAGGGGTCCGCCTCCAGCTTCCGCCGCAGCTGCGCCATGTACACACGCAGGTAGTTCGTCTCCGTGCCGTACGACGGCCCCCACACCTCCTGCAACAGCTGCCGCTGCCCCACCAGCCGGCCGGTGTTGCGCACCAGCACCTCCAGCAGGTGCCACTCGGTGGGCGTCAGGCGTACGTCCCTGCCGCCGCGGTGCACCTTCTTCGCGGCCAGGTCGACGGTGAACTCGGGGGTCTCCACCAGTACGTCGCCCTCGCCGGCGGGCTCGGCCCGGCGTACGGCGGCCCCCAGCCGGGCCAGCAGCTCGTCCATGCCGAAGGGCTTGGTGACGTAGTCGTCGGCGCCCGCGTCCAGCGCCTTGACCTTCTCGTCGGGGGAATGCCGGGCGGACAGCACCAGGATCGGCACCCGGGTGCGGCCGCGCAGGCCCCTGACCACCTCGACCCCGTCCAGGTCGGGCAGGCCCAGGTCGAGCACCACCACGTCGGGCTGCCGGTCGGCGGCGAGCCGGAGGGCGGTGGTGCCGTCGGAGGCCGTGTCGACCACGTATGCGCGTGCCCTGAGGTTGATCTCGAGGGCGCGCACGATCTGCACGTCGTCGTCCACCACCAGCACACGGGTCATGAGGCCTGCCTTTCCGGTTCGGGTTCCGGTTCCGTGTGGGGGACGTCCCCGCGGTGGGCGAGGTCGTCGGCCCGCGCGGGGCGTCGCCGTAGCGCTGGAAGGGTTCAAAGATACGTTCCTTCGCCCCGTCGGCGGCGCCGCGTCCGCGGCCGGCCACGGCGTTCCCGACCAGGTTGGCCATCGCCCGCTCCAGCGGCTCCGGGTCCGCGGGGCCGGGCCGAAGCAGTGCGCCAGCTGTTGACGCGACCCTGACGCCCGGGCTCAGTGTTCGACGATCTCCCCGTCGCTCAGCTCCAGCACCCGGTCGGCCAGGTCCAGCAGCGTCGCGTCGTGCGTGGCGACGAGCGCCGTGACCCGCTCCTCGCGCACGACGGCGCGCAGCAGTTCCATCACGGCGTGCCCGGTCTCGGCGTCCAGCTGGCCGGTCGGCTCGTCGGCGATGAGGAGCGCGGGGTGGTTGGCCAGGGCCCGGGCGATCGCGACGCGCTGCTGCTGGCCGCCGGAGAGCTCGCCGGGCCGCTGTGCCGCGTGGTCGGCGAGGCCGACGAGGGACAGCAGCAGCTCGACGCGTTCCTCGCGCTCGCGTGGGTCGGCCCGGCGCAGCCGCAGCGGTACGCCCACGTTCTCGGCGGCCGTCAGGATCGGGATGAGCCCGAAGGACTGGAAGACGAAGCCGACCCGGTCCCGGCGCAGCGCGAGCAGCCCGTCCTCGGTGAGCTCCGCGAGGTCCTGGCCGTCGACGGTGACCCGCCCGCGGTCCGGCGTGTCCAGTCCGCCGACGATGTTGAGCAGCGTGGTCTTGCCGGAGCCCGAGCGGCCCTTGAGGGCCACGAGCTCGCCGCGCGGCACCGCGAAGGAGACGCCGCGCAGCGCGTGGACGGCGGCGGCGCCGGTGCCGTACGCCTTGTGCACGTCCTCGACGCGCACCATGGTCTCGGTGACGACCGGACTCGTCCTCATGTGCCCCTCCCCCGTGGACCGGGCGCCAGTATCGCCGTCCGTGCCCGGCCGCTCAACGCTCGGGCCGGATCTCCCGGGCGTCGGTGCCGTACCGGTGTGCGGGAAGGGGAAGGGCCGCACCCCTCGTGAGGCGCGGCCCGTCCCGTTCTCCGTCTTTCGTTGCCGCGACTAGCGGACCTCGGTGATCTCCGGGCCGCGCTGGAGCTGGCCCATGCCTCCGGCGAAGCGCGAGCCCTCCTCCTGCTGGACGCCCTCGGGGACCATCTGCGCGTCGTTCGGCAGCTTCAGGACGATCGGGTCGCGCGGCGCCATCGGGCCCTCGCCCCGGACCACGACGGTGTCCCGGAAGATCTGCTCCAGCAGGCCGGCCGCCTCCGGCTGGACCGCGCCCTGGCCGGAGATCACGCCCCGCAGGAACCAGCGCGGACCGTCCACACCGACGAACCGCACCACCTGGAAGCCGCCGGTGCCGTCCGGCAGCTGCACCGGCACCTGGGCCCGCAGCTCCCAGCCCAGCGGCCCCTCGACCTCGTCGACGATGCCGCCCTGCTGGGTGATACCGGCCGCGATCTCCTCACGGACCTCGCCCCAGATGCCCTCGCGCTTGGGCGCGGCGAAGGCCTGCAGCTGGATGGCGCTGTCGCGCAGGACGACGGTCGCCGCGACGATCGCGTCGCCGGCGACCTCCACCCGCAGCTCCATGCCGTCGACACCCGGCACGAACAGGCCACCCAGGTCCACCCGGCCCTCGCCGGGGTCGCGGACCTCGGAGCTGTCCCACGGCCCGTCGGGCCGCGGTGCCGGCTCGAGCCTCAGACGCTCGGCCTCCGCTTCCTCCGCCTCAGTGTCGACACCGTCGACGACCTGCTCGGCCTCGCCGGCCGCGTCCTCGGCGGCACCCTTCTTCTTGCGACGTCCGAACACGTCACTGTCCTTCCCGGTCGGATACGACCGAAGCGTATCGATTCCCACCCGTCCGGCCGCCCAGGGCGGCCTGACCGCTTGTGCCGCTCGTCCCGCCCACGGCGGCATGGCCGCCGGTGGACCCGAAGCCCCCCTCGGCCCGCGCCGAGTCGGGAAGCTCCGCGACCTCGTGGAAGCGGACCCTCTCGACCTGCTGGACGACCAGTTGGGCAATCCGGTCGAAGCGCTCGAACCGCACGGGCTCGCGCGGGTCGAGATTCACCACGATCACCTTGATCTCCCCACGGTACCCGGCATCAACCGTCCCCGGTGCATTCACGAGGGCGACGCCGCAGCGGGCGGCCAGGCCGGAACGCGGATGCACGAAGGCCGCGTACCCCTCCGGCAGGGCCACGGACACCCCCGTGGGCAGAACGGCCCGTTCACCGGGCCCGAGTTCGCACGGCACGGTGGTGCGCAGATCGGCTCCCGCGTCACCGGGATGCGCGTACGCCGGAAGCGGTACGTCCGGGTCGACGCGCTGCACGAGCACGTCAAGAGGTTGACGCGGCCCCTGACCTCCGGGGCTCGGGGAGCCGGCGGGGCTGTCGGGGCTCACGGGTTCACCTCGAAGGCGCGGGCCCGACGGACCTGGTCCGGGTCGTTCATGGCGGCCTGGATCTCCTCCTGGCGGCCGTGGTCGACGAAGTGGTCGACCTTGACCTCGATGAAGAGGGCGTCGGCGCGCACGGCGACGGGCCCGTCGGGGCCGCCGACGCGTCCGGTGGCGGTCGAGTAGATCTTCCGCCCGGCCACCGCCGTCACTTCCGCCTCCAGGAACAGCGTGGTGCCGACGGGCACGGGGCGGACGAAGTCGGTCTCCAGCCGCCCGGTCACCGCGATGGTGCGCAGCAGCCAGTTCAGCGAGCCGAGGGTCTCGTCCAGCGCGCTGGCCAGCACCCCGCCGTGCGCCAGCCCGGGAGCGCCCTGGTGGGCGGGCTGCACGGTGAACTCGGCGGTCAGCGACACGCCTTCGCCGGCGCGCGCCTGAAGATGCAGCCCGTGGGGCTGCTCGCCGCCGCAGCCGAAGCACTGGGAGTAGTGGGCGCCCAGGAGCTCACCGGGTGCGGGAGCGTCCGGGTGCCGCACCGGCTGCACGGCGTCGGGCGGAGGCTGAAGCGCTGCGGATGTACCACTCACAGCCGCAGACCTTACCCGCGCGTCGGCCGGTTCCGGACACCGTGCCAAGCTTGGCCCATGCAGCTCTCCGCCACCCCGTACGAAGAACGCCTCACCGCCCCCCGCTCCTGGTGGCTGGTCTCCTTCCTGGTGGGCGTCTCGCTGGCCCTGATCCTGCTGCCGTTCGGCACCCTGCCGATGCTCGGCGGTCTGGCCGCCGGCACCGCGGCCGCGGCGGTCGTGGCCAGTTCGTACGGCTCGGTACGGATCCGGGTGGTCAACGGTCTGCTGATCGCGGGCGAGGCGAGGATCCCGGTGTCGGCGCTGGGCGAGGCGGAGGTCCTGGACGCCGAGGAGGCGCGCGCCTGGCGCACCTACAAGGCCGACACGCGCGCTTTCCTGCTGCTGCGCGCCTACATCCCCACGGCCCTGCGCGTGACGGTCACGGACCCCGACGACCCGACGCCGTACCTGTACCTGTCGACCCGTGAGCCGGAGCGGCTGGCGGAGGCCCTGAAGGCCGCGCGGGACGCCGCGTAGCCCGGGCGGGCTTCATCTCTCGCGTGGGTCGCCCCGCTCGGGGCGTTCGAACTCCTTGATCGCGTCCTCGGTGACCGCGTCCATGTCCAGGGGGTCCGCCGGGCGCTCCAGGGCGGGCAGCTCGGGCAGCGCGTCCCACGGCACCTGCATGGTGCGCAGGTCGTCGCGGACGCGGGCGGCGAGTTTCCTGGTGTCGCGGCGGTTCATGGCCGCGCCGACGGCCGCTCCCACCAGGAACGGCATCAGGTTGGGCAGGTTGCGGACCATCCGCTTCATGATCCGCTGCCGCAGCTCGCGCTTCATGCGGCTGTTCAGGGCGGCGCTCACCGTGGACGGCTTGGTGGCGTCGATGCCGCGCTCCTCCGTCCAGGCGTTGAGGTACGCGGTGCTGCGCTGCCTGAGGGTGCCGGGCGGGCGTACGCCGTAGACCTCGTGGAGTTCGGCGATCAGCTTCAGTTCGACCGCCGCGACCCCGGTGACCTCGGCGGCCAGTTCCGCCGGCATCGCGGGCGGCACGGGCAGCGCCGCCGCCGCACCGACTCCCGCCCCGACCGCGGCGGTCGCCCTGACCGCACCGGCCACGAGCTTGTCGGCGAGCTCCTCGGGCCCGAGGCCGGGGAACTGCCGGCGCAGCGTCGCCAGATCGCGTACGGGAACCCGCGGGGCGAGTTCGATGATCCGGTCGGCGAGGTACCCCAGCCCGGCCTTCATCCGGGCACCGCCCCTGCGGGCGTTGTGCCGTGCCTTCTGCCGGAACACGGCCGCCCTGCCTCGGGCGGCCGGTGCGGTGACCTCCACGGACGCCGGGAGGTCACCCCGGCCGGCTGCCGGTTCGAGCGAGGCCGCCCCCGTGCCGGTTGCGCCCCGCTCGTCGTCACGCGCGCCGTGCTGTGGGCCGTCCTGCGGCCCCTTGTCCGCTCTCCACAGGGAGAAGCGGCGCTTCCTAGGAGGGGTCGAGCCAGTCACGGCCGACCCGCCCTCAGTCGCAGTCGCGGCAGATCGGCTGACCGTTCTTCTCCCGGGCCAGCTGGCTGCGGTGGTGCACCAGGAAGCAGCTCATGCACGTGAACTCGTCCTGCTGCTTCGGCAGCACCCGGACGGCCAGCTCCTCGTTCGAGAGGTCCGCGCCGGGCAGTTCGAGGCCTTCCGCGGCCTCGAACTCGTCGACGTCCACGGAAGAGGCCGACTTGTCGTTCCGCCGAGCCTTCAGCTCTTCGAGGCTGTCCGAGTCGACGTCGTCGTCGGTCTTGCGTGGAGTGTCGTAGTCGGTTGCCATGTCGCTCTCCCCCTCTGGGTGTCTGCGGTGTCTCCAGCGCACGTAACGCGTGAGAGGCCGGACTTGTGCCCGACCCGAGGCGGAGATTTTGCCTCACATCAAGGTCTGTTACTCAATCGACACCCAACCGGACTCCCCATGAGTGATCGGCTTGGATGGCGATGCGGACCGTACACGGTCCTGATGCCGCACTTCAAAGGCGTCTCACCGTGTACTTCCCGTGATCAAGCCTGTCGAAAACCGGGATTTTCCCGGCCTTCCGGCGGCCCGCATGATCACGGAGAGTGGATGGCCGGAAATTCGCCCCTGTGATCGATCACACACGGCTACCCCTGTCCGCCCGCCCGGAAATTCCGCGCAGAGCGAACAAAACATCGGTGGTCGCGGTGATCGCGCCCATGATCTCAGATCGGCAGCGTGACGCGCATGACCAGCCCACCCCCCTCCCGCGGCTGGGCGTAGATGTGCCCGCCGTGTGCCCGGGCCACGGAGCGGACGATGGACAGACCCAGGCCGACGCCCTTGTCGCTGCCCGTCCGCTCGGTGCGCAGCCGCCGGAACGGCTCGAAGAGGTTGTCGATCTCGTAGGCGGGCACGACCGGCCCCGTGTTGGACACCACCAGGACCGCCTGGCCGTGCTGGACGTCGGTGGTCACCTCGACCCAGCCGTGGTCGGCGATGTTGTAGCGCACCGCGTTCTGCACGAGGTTGAGCGCGATCCGCTCCAGCAGCACGCCGTTGCCCTGGACCACCGCCGCTCTGCGCTCCCCGCGGATCTTCACGCCCTTGGCCTCCGCCTCGGCGTGCACCTGGTCGATGGCCTGGGCAGCGACCTCGGCGAGGTCCACCGGCTTGCGCTCGACGATCTGGTTGTCGCTGCGGGCGAGCAGCAGCAGGCCCTCCACGAGCTGCTCGCTGCGCTCGTTGGTGGCCAGCAGGGTCTTGCCGAGCTGCTGGAGCTCCACCGGCGCCTTCGGGTCGGACAGGTGCACCTCGAGCAGGGTGCGGTTGATCGCCAGCGGGGTGCGCAGCTCGTGCGAGGCGTTGCCGACGAAGCGCTGCTGGGCGGTGAAGGCCCGCTGCAGCCGCTCCAGCATGTCGTCGAAGGTGTCGGCCAGCTCCTTGAACTCGTCGTCCGGGCCGTCCAGCTCGATCCGGCGGGACAGGTCCGAGCCCGCCACCGCGCGGGCGGTACGGGTGATCCGGCCGAGCGGCGACAGCACCCGCCCGGCCATCGCGTAGCCGAAGGCGAAGGCGATGATCGCCAGGCCGAGCAGGGTCAGCAGCGAGCGGCTGAGCAGGTTGTCCAGGGCGTGCTGGCGCTGCTCGTTCACGCACTCGTTCAGCGCGTGGTTGAGCTCGTCGGCGGGCAGCGAGGTGGTGCCGAGGTTGCAGGTCTCGCTGGAGACCCGGCTGCCCGAGAGGATCTGGAAGGGCAGGTCGCTGCCGACGTTGAGCGCGTTCGCCGCGAACAGGTAGATGATCGACAGCAGCAGGATGCCGGCGATCAGGAACATGCCGCCGTACAGCAGCGTGAGCCTTATGCGGATGGTCGGGCGCAGCCACGGGAAGGACGGCGCCGGCCTGCGCGGGTCCCAGGTGGGCTTCGGGGGCGCCTGCGGGGGCACGGGGGTGGCGGCCACGGGGGATCAGATCCGGTAGCCGGAGCCGGGGACGGTGACGATGACCGGCGGCTCTCCCAGCTTGCGGCGCAGCGTCATCACGGTCACCCGCACCACGTTGGTGAACGGGTCGGTGTTCTCGTCCCACGCCTTCTCCAGCAGCTGCTCCGCGGAGACCACCGCGCCCTCGCTGCGCATGAGCACCTCCAGCACGGCGAACTCCTTCGGCGCGAGCTGCACCTCCCGGCCGTCGCGGAAGACCTCGCGGCGATTCGGGTCGAGCTTGATCCCGGCGCGCTCCAGCACGGGCGGCAGCGGCACGCTGGTCCGCCGTCCCAGAGCACGCACGCGTGCGATGAGCTCGCTGAAGGCGAAGGGCTTGGGCAGGTAGTCGTCGGCGCCGATCTCCAGGCCCTCGACACGGTCGCTGACGTCACCGGACGCCGTGAGCATCAGCACGCGCGTGGGCATGCCGAGCTCGACGATCTTGCGGCAGACGTCGTCGCCGTGCACGAGCGGGAGGTCGCGGTCGAGGACGACCACGTCGTAGTCGTTGACGCCGATGCGCTCCAGGGCGGCCGCACCGTCGTACACGACGTCGACGGCCATGGCCTCCCGGCGCAGTCCGGTGGCCACCGCATCGGCGAGCAGCTGCTCGTCCTCGACGACGAGTACGCGCACGTCGCTAGTCCTTCCTCAAGTCCACCCGCGTAGCGCTTGCGGCGCGTGCGCGAGCAGGGGTGTGCGTGGGTGTGTTGACCTCCATCCTGCCCTTTTCAGCCATAAGTCGGCAGTAAGGCGGTGAGCGGTGGGTGACCTGTCGGGGTCCGCGCGGTGGCGGTGGGGGGCGGAACCGGGGAATAGGAGATTTTCTCGAGCGGTTGAGGTTTCCGCGAAAGGGAGCGGGGGGAGGACGGCTTTACACCCCGCGATCACGCTCTGCTTGTACCGCACCACCATGCGGTGCGGCCGCGGTCCGCTTCCGCAGAGCGGGCGTGGGTGTCCGGCACCGTCGCCGCCCGGCCGAGCGGCGCTGGGCATCCACCGGAGACGTGATCGTCCCTTCACACGGCACACCCCCGTGCCATCGACCCACGACCCAGGACGAGGGGGCGCAGCATGGACGCATTCACCGCAGGACTTCTGCAGCGCATAAGGGCGACCGAGTCCGATCTGTCCCGGGCTCGCGACGAGGGCGACGAGTTCCTCGTCGAGGTGGAGCAGGGCGAACTCGACGACCTGCGCCGCCTCGCCGCCGAGCACGGTGTGGAGGTCACCGCGTAACAGCGTCTGATCAGCTCGTGGGAAGCGGGCCCCGGCGAATCAAGCGCCGGGGCCCGCTTTTCGCGGCTTCGTCAGTCGTGCCACGCTCCGAAGTCCTCCAGGAGCCTTTGGAGGGGCTCGAAGACGCCCGGGGTGCCCGCGACCGTCAGGTCGCGTGAGGGGCGCTGTGTGGGGCGTCCACCGGTCAGCGCGCCCGCCTCCCGGGCGATCAGGTCGCCCGCCGCGTAGTCCCAGGGGTGCAGGCCGCGCTCGTAGTAGCCGTCGAGGCGGCCCGCGGCCAGGTCGCACAGGTCGACCGCGGCCGAACCGCCGCGCCGGATGTCCCGCACCAGCGGGATCAGCCGGTGGGCGACCTCCGCCTGGTGGGCACGCACCTCGGTGACGTAGTTGAAGCCGGTGGAGACCAGCGCCTGGTCCAGCGGCGCGGCGGGGCGGCAGGACAGCCTGCGCTCGCCGTCCCACGCCCCGGTGGCCCAGGCGCCGCCCCCGCGCACCGCGTGGTAGGTCTCGCCGCGCAGCGGAGCCGCGACGACGGCCACGACGGTCTCGCCGTCCTGCTCGGCGGCGATGGAGACGGCCCAGGTGGGCAGCCCGTACAGGTAGTTGACGGTGCCGTCGAGCGGGTCGATGACCCAGCGGACGCCGCTGGAGCCCTCGGTGGCGGCGCCCTCCTCGCCGAGGAAGCCGTCGTCCGGGCGGTGCTCGGCGATCAGGCCGGTGATCAGCTTCTCCGCCGCGATGTCCATCTCGGTGACGACGTCGATGGGGCTGGACTTGGTCGCGGCGACCTCGAGGTCGGCCGGGCGGCCGTCCCGCAGCAGCTCGCCCGCGCGGCGGGCCGCCTCACGGGCGAGCTCGAGCAGGTCCGAGTGGAGGGGGTCGGTCACGGCGCTCCTCACGCGTAGGGGCTGTCGGCGCCCGCGGCGGCGGGCCGCGGGGCGCGGGCCGGGCAGCAGCCGGCCGGGCAGAGGTGGTGGCTCGGGCCCAGGGCGCCCAGGGCGCACGGTGTCACCTGCTGCCCGCGCTCCGCCGCGGCACGCTCCAGCACCAGCTCGCGGACGGCCGCGGCGAACCTGGGGTCGGCGCCCACGGTGGCCGAGCGGCGCATCGGCAGGCCCAGCGCCTGGGCCTTTGCCTTGGCCTCCGTGTCGAGGTCGTACAGGACCTCCATGTGGTCGGAGACGAAGCCGATGGGCGCGATCACCACGGCCGGGACGCCGGCGGCGTGCCGCTCCTCGAGGTGGTCGCAGATGTCCGGCTCCAGCCACGGGATGTGCGGGGCGCCGGAGCGGGACTGGTAGACGAGCTGCCAGGGGTGGTCGACACCGGTGCGCTCGCGTACCGCGTCGGCGATCACCCGCGCCACGTCCAGGTGCTGCCTGACGTACGCGCCGCCGTCGCCGTGCTCGCCGGCCGGGCCGGAGGTGTCGGCGGCGGCGGTCGGGATCGAGTGGGTCGAGAAGGCGAGGTGGGCGCCGTCCCGGGCGTCCTCGGGGAGCTCGGCGAGGGCCCGGACCACCCCGTCGATCATGGGCTCCAGGAAGCCCGGGTGGTTGAAGTAGTGCCGCAGCTTGTCGACCTTCGGCAGCTCAAGGCCCTCCTGCTCCAGGGTCGCGAGCGCGTCGGCGAGGTTCTCGCGGTACTGGCGGCAGCCCGAGTACGAGGCGTAGGCGCTGGTGGCGAGCACCAGGATGCGGCGGCGGCCGTCGCGGACCATGTCGCGCAGGGTGTCGGTCAGGTACGGGGCCCAGTTGCGGTTGCCCCAGTAGACCGGCAGGTCGAGGCCGTGCTCGGCGAAGTCCTTGCGCAGGGCGTCCAGCAGGGCGCGGTTCTGGTCGTTGATGGGGCTGACCCCGCCGAACAGGAAGTAGTGCTCCCCCACTTCCTTCAGGCGTTCCTTCGGGATGCCGCGCCCGCGCGTGACGTTCTCCAGGAACGGGATCACGTCGTCCGGGCCCTCCGGGCCGCCGAACGAGAGCAGCAGGAGGGCGTCGTAGGGGGTGGCGTCCTGGGGGGTGGCATCGAGCACGTCTGGCATGGCTCGATCCTGCCACCCGGCGCCGACAGCCGGGAAACGGCCCGGTGACGAGCGGAGTCACAGCCGGATCCAGTGGTGCGCCGCAGGGGGCGGCACGTAAGCTGTATGTCCGGCGTTCACGCCTTACTCAGCCGTTCGGGAGACCCGTTGCCCAGCCCTTACCGCGCCCTGTTCGCCGTCCCCGGCACCAAGGGTTTCTCGGCCGCCGGTTTCCTCGGCCGGATGCCGCTGTCGATGATGGGCATCGGCGTCGTCACGATGATCTCCCAGCTCACCGGCCGGTACGGGCTGGCCGGCGCGCTGTCGGCCACCATCGCGCTGTCCGCGGCGGTGGCCGGCCCGCAGGTCTCCCGGCTGGTGGACCAGTACGGGCAGCGGCGGGTGCTGCGCCCGGCGACCCTGCTGTCGCTCGCCGCCGCGGCCGGGCTGCTGCTCGCCGCGCACTACGGGTGGCCGGACTGGGTGCTGTTCGTGTGCTGCGTGGGCATCGGCTGCGTGCCGAGCGTCGGGGCGATGATCCGGGCCCGCTGGGCGGCCCTGTACCGGGGCACGCCGCAGCTGCACACCGCGTACTCCTTCGAGTCCGTGGTGGACGAGGTGTGCTTCATCGTCGGGCCGATCATCTCCATCGGCCTGTCCACCGCCTGGTTCCCGGAGGCCGGTCCGCTGCTGGCGGCGTGCTTCCTGGCGGCCGGGGTGTTCTGGCTGACCGCGCAGCGCGCCACCGAGCCCGAGCCGCACCCGCGCGGGAGCAGCGGCGGGAGCAGCGCGCTGCGCTCCCGTGGCCTGCGGGTTCTGGTGCTGACCTTCGTGGCGACCGGGGCGATCTTCGGAGCCGTGGACGTGGTCACGGTGGCCTTCGCCGAGGAGCGCGGGCACAAGGCCGCCGCGAGTGTGGTGCTCGCCCTGTACGCGGCGGGATCCTGCGTGGCCGGAGCCGTGTTCGGGCTGCTGCGCTTCGCCGGGGCACCGGAACGTCGCTGGCTTCTGGGCGTATGTGCGATGGCCGTGAGTATGATCCCCCTCCTACTGGTCGGAAACTTGCCGTTCCTGGCCGTGGCGCTGTTCGTTGCGGGTCTGTCCATCGCTCCTACGATGATCACGACCATGTCCCTCATCGAAGAGCACGTACCGCGCGCGCAGTTGACCGAGGGCATGACCTGGGTGAGCACCGGGCTCGCCATCGGGGTGGCGCTCGGCTCCGCTGTGGCCGGCTGGGTCATCGACGCGGCCGGGGCGCGCGCCGGGTACGGGGTTCCGGCGGTCGCCGGGGCCGTCGCGGTCGCGGTGGGTTTCCTCGGGTACCGCCGGCTCAAGCGGCCGGCTCCGGGTCGGGGAGGCTCCGTTGGGCAGCACAGCGAGCGGGAACAACGGCACATGGCGTAACTGGGGCGGCAACGTCCGCGCGCGTCCCGCGCGGCAGGTCACTCCCGCCTCCGTCGACGAACTGGCCGAGGCGGTGCGCAAGGCGGCCGAGGACGGCCTGAGGGTGAAGGCGGTCGGCACCGGCCACTCCTTCACGTCCATCGCGGCCACCGACGGGCTGCTGGTACGCCCTCAGCTGCTGACGGGCATCCGCAGTATCGACCGCGAGAACATGACCGTCACGGTCGAGGCCGGCACCCCGCTGAAGAGGCTCAACGTGGCCCTCGCGCGGGAGGGCCTGTCGCTGACCAACATGGGCGACATCATGGAGCAGACGGTCTCCGGGGCCACCAGTACCGGCACGCACGGCACGGGCCGCGAGTCGGCCTCGATCGCCGCCCAGATCACGGCCCTGGAGCTGGTCACCGCCGACGGTTCGGTCCTGACCTGCTCGGAGAAGGAGAACCCGGACGTCTTCGCGGCGGCCCGGATCGGCCTCGGCGCGCTCGGCATCGTCACCGCGATCACGTTCGCCGTGGAGCCGATCTTCCTGCTGACGGCCCGCGAGGAGCCCATGCCGCTGGAGAGGGTCCTCGCCGACTTCGACGAACTCTGGGCCGAGAACGAGCACTTCGAGTTCTACTGGTTCCCGCACACCGGCAACACCAACACCAAGCGGAACAACCGCAGCCTGGGCCCGGAGCAGCCGGTGCCGCAGCTCAAGGGCTGGTTCGAGGACGAGTTCCTCTCCAACGGCGTCTTCCAGGTGGCCAACTGGGTGGGCCGGGCGGTGCCCGCCACCATCCCCGGCATCGCGCAGATCTCCAGCAAGGCCCTGTCCGCCCGCACCTACACGGACATTCCGTACAAGGTCTTCACCTCGCCGCGCCGGGTGCGGTTCGTGGAGATGGAGTACGCCGTTGCGCGCGAGGCCGTCGTCGACACGCTGCGCGAACTCAAGGCCATGGTCGACCGGTCGGACCTGCGCGTCAGCTTCCCGGTGGAGGTGCGCACCGCCCCGGCCGACGACATCACGCTCTCCACGGCGTCGGGCCGCGACAGCGCGTACATCGCCGTGCACATGTTCCGGGGTACGCCCTATCAGCGGTACTTCACCGCCGCCGAGCGCATCTTCACGGCGCACGAGGGGCGGCCGCACTGGGGCAAGGTGCACACCCGGGACGCCGAGTACTTCTCCCGGGTCTATCCCCGTTTCGGCGAGTTCACCGCCCTGCGGGACCGCCTCGACCCGGACCGGCGGTTCCAGAACGACTACCTGCGCAGGGTTCTCGGGGCGTAGCGGCGCGTGAAGTTCCCCACGTTCAAGATCGGTGAACGAGGGCAGGAGGCGGCCGAGTCCCGCCTCTTGCCAGAAGTCCGGCGGCGTGCCGATCCACGCACATGGCCCGAATGGAGTACTGTTGCGAGCCCTGGGTCCGGTCTCCCGCCAGGGTGTACGGGGCCTTGAAGGACCGCCGGGAGGGGGCTAGTTGCACAGGGTGACGGAGTTGGTCACTTAGCGTTGCGAATAGGTAACCGTGCCATAACGGCGATCCAGGGCCCACGCCCGACACGCCGGGCAACTCGGCAAGGTTGTGGCAGGCTGCACCCGGGCAGGCCACACTCGACTAGCGGAAGCAGCGACGCACGTGACGTCGGCAGGCACCACCCGGGAGGTCCCCATGCCCGAACTGCGTGTCGTGGCCGTCTCGAATGACGGCACACGGCTGGTGCTGAAGGCTGCGGACAGCACGGAGTACACGCTGCCGATCGACGAACGCCTGCGCGCCGCCGTGCGCGGCGACCGTCCCCGCCTCGGCCAGATCGAGATCGAGGTGGAGAGCCATCTCCGCCCCCGCGACATCCAGGCGCGTATACGAGCAGGCGCGACCGCGGAAGAGGTCGCGCAGCTGGCCGGCATCCCCGTCGACCGCGTACGGCGCTTCGAGGGTCCCGTGCTCGCCGAGCGCGCCTTCATGGCCGAGCGGGCCCGCAAGACCCCCGTGCGCCGCCCCGGGGAGAACTCCGGGCCACCGCTGGGCGAGGCCGTGCAGGAACGGCTGCTGCTGCGCGGCGCGGAGAAGGACACCGTCCAGTGGGACTCCTGGCGCCGCGACGACGGCACCTGGGAGGTCCTGCTGGTCTACCGGGTCGCGGGCGAACCGCACTCGGCGAGCTGGACGTACGACCCGCCCCGGCGGCTCGTCCAGGCCGTCGACGACGAGGCGCGCTCGCTGATCGGCGAGTCCGACGACCTCGGCGCGCCCGAGCCCAGCTTCCCATTCGTGCCGCGCATCGCCCGGCTGCCGCGCGACCGTCCGCTGGACCGTTCCGCCGACCGGGACCGGCCGAGCCTGCCCGCGCCGGCCTCGGAGCCGGCCGAGGAGAGCGCGAGCGAACGGGACTCGCTGACCAGTCTGCTGGAGGCGGTGCCCAGCTTCCGGGGCGACCTGGTGGTGCCGGAGCGCCCGGCGGAGTCCGCCGAGGAGCCGGACGAAACCGAGCCCGAGGCGGAGGAGCCCCCGGCGCCCGCGGCGTCGGCGGGTTCCGCCTACGCGGACGTCCTCATGCCGCGCTCCGTCGGCAGCCACCGCGACCGCCTCATCGGCGCGACCGACCGGCAGGCGGAGGCCGACGGCGTCCGTCCGGGCCGCCGTGCGGCCGTGCCCAGCTGGGACGAGATCGTCTTCGGCACCCGGCGGAAGAAGCAGGAGTAGCCGCCCGTACGGCTGTGTCGTGGTGCGGGGGCCTCACCGGCTGGTGAGGCCCCTGCCGCGCTACTGGGGGTCCGGCCCCACGGCCACCGGCCGCCCGGGATCCGCCACCCACTCCGACCACGACCCCACGTACAGGGCCGCCGGAATTCCCGCCACCGCGAGCGCCAGGACCTCGTGCGCAGCCGAGACGCCCGACCCGCAGTACACCCCGACCCGCGCCTCCTCGGACACCCCGAGGCCCTTGAAGCGGGCCCGCAGTTCCTCCGCGGGCAGGAAACGCCCGTCCGCGCCGACGTTCTCGTGCGTGGGGGCCGACACCGCTCCGGGGATGTGCCCGCCCACCGGGTCGATCGGCTCCACCTCGCCGCGGTACCGCTCCCCGGCCCGCGCGTCCAGCAGCACGCCCGAGCGCGCCAGCGCCGCCGCACCGTCCGCGTCGAGCAGCCCCGACTGTCCGGGCACCGGCTCGAAGTCGCCCTCGGCGGGCGTGGGCACCTCCACCGACAGCGGCCCCCGCCAGGCCGGCAACCCGCCGTCCAGGACCCGCACGTCCGGGTGACCCGTCCAGGTCAGCAGCCACCAGGCACGGGCGGCCGCCCAGCCCTGGCCCCCGTCGTAGACGACCACGGGACGCCGGGGCGACACGCCCGCCCGGCGCATCGCGGCGCCGAACCGCCCGAGGTCGGGCAGCGGGTGCCGGCCGGCCGGGCCCGGCGCGGAGGCCAACTCGCTGTCCAGGTCGATGTAGACGGCGCCGGGAAGGTGCCCGGCCCGGTACGCGGCCCGCCCGTCGAAGGGCGGCTCGCCGGCCGCCCTGGCCGCGCTGAGCTGCCAGCGGACGTCGAGCAGGACGGGCGGGTTCTCGCCCGCCAGAGCGCTCGCGAGGTCGGTTGCGGAGATGATGGCGTTCATGGCCCCCATCCTCGCGCAGCGGGGTGGCCGGGACGGCCCGGTCCGGCTACTCTGCTCGGCCGGACAGCGCCCTCACGGCCGGTAATGGGCCGGGCACATGCTGTACAGCTGATCGACACATCCCGGCAAGCGTGCCGAAGCGGACACGGAGCCCCGCATCGGGCATTCTCCGGGCAGGGCCGCCACGCGGGGCGTGCCTTGTCACGTGCGGGCGGCGCCACAGCTGGTGCGAGCAGGCGGCACGGGTCCGCAGCGGACGCGACGCGGCCCACGCGAGGGCCGGGAAGAGCACGGCCACCGCGAGGCCGAGAAGAGAGTGACGATGACCGACGCACGGGGGCCCGCCGTCCCGAACGGCGACGCGCGGGCCCGGCACGTGCCCGGCACGCCCTGCTGGGTGAGCCTGATGGTGCACGGGCCTGCCGCGACCCAGGAGTTCTACGGAGCGCTGTTCGGCTGGGAGTTCCAGCCGGGCCCCCAGCATCTCGGTCCGTACCTGCGCGCCCTGCTCGACGGGCGTGAGGTGGCCGGCATCGGCCGGCTGACGCCGGACCGGCACCTGCCCATCGCCTGGACCCCCTACTTCGCCTCCAGGGACGTGGATGTGACGGCGGAAACGGTCCGGCTGTGCGGCGGCACCATCGGGGTGGGCCCGCTGGACGCGGCCGACGCCGGCCGGCTGGCGCTCGGCTCCGACCCGTCGGGCGCCGTGTTCGGCATCTGGCAGGCCGCCGCCCACCTCGGGACCTCCGTCGCGGGCGTGCCCGGCACGCCCGCCTGGAACGAGCTGATGACGTTCGAGTCGGAGACCGTCGCCAAGTTCTACTCGGCGGTGTTCGGTTACGAGCGGGAGCCGGCCGTCTCCACGGACCTCGACTACGTGACCCTGCACCTCGACGGCCGGCCCGTCGCCGGCATCCACGGCAGGGGAGGCTCCCTGCCGCGTGACCGGGGCCCGCACTGGATGACGTACTTCCAGGTCGCCGACACCGACGACGCCGTGGAGCATGTGGTGCACCTGGGCGGTCAGGTCCTCGGGCCGCCGCGCGACAGCTCCCGCGGCCGGGTGGCGACGGTGGCGGACCCGGAGGGGGCGCACTTCGCCCTGGTGAGCCCGCGCTGACCGGCTGCCGGCTCAGCGCCGCGTGGCGCCGGCACACCGCCAGGCAAGCGGCAGCACCCCGGCCGCGGCAGCGATCTTGAGCGCGTCCGTCACCAGGAACGGTGTCACGCCGGTGGCGACGGCCTGCTCGGCGCTCAGGTGGAGGTCCACGGCCAGCCAGGTGGCACCGGCGGCGTAGATCACGGCGTTGCCGAGGGCCATCAGGCCGATGGTGCTCAGCGTCCCGCGGTCGTTGCCGCGGCGGGCCAGCTCGCCGACGAGGGCGGCGGCGAGGACGAAACCCACCAGGTAGCCGAAGCCAGGGCCGCCGAGGCCGTGGCCCTGGCCGGCGAACCAGGGCACGCCGGCGGCGCCCGCTGCCAGATACAGCAGCATGGCCGCCGCCCCGCGCACGGTGCCCAGTGCCGCCCCGGTCAGCAGGACGGCGAGGGTCTGGAGGGTGAAGGGCACGGGACTGAGCGGAGTGGGCACGGAGATCTGGGCGGCGAGACCGGTCAGAGCGGCGCCGCCGGCGATGAGAGCGGTGTCGCGCACGAGCGCCGATCCCGGCAGGCGGTCGGCGAGGACTCCGTGGCGAACAGCCGGGGAGAGGGTGGCGGTTGTCATGGGGGACCTCCGTCGTCTGCACAAGTCACTTGCTGTTCAAAGAAGTTGAGTCTTGGAACTTTCGAAGAACGAGATTCCTTTCGATATGATTCGGCCAGGTTCCCGTCTGCCGTGGTGTCTCGCCCCAGCAGGCCCGGAGGCCTCGGGGGGGTGACGATGACGGTGGGCAGGGAAACGGCGACGACCAGGTCCCGGACGTCGGCACGGCGGTTATGCGCCGGCCCGCACCGCCTGCTGCCCGGACGTCTGCAGATGGCACGAGAGCGCCTCGGCCGTGGCGAGCACCGCCGGGATCAGCCTCAGCGGCTGGAAGTCGCGTTCCCAGGCCACGGCGGCCACGGCCGCGGTGACCACCCCGCGCCCGTCACGGACCGGCGCGGCGACCGCGCTGCTCGTCGTGACGCACATCCCCTCGCCCAGCGCGTATCCCTGACGCCTGACCTGGGCGAGGCAGCGCCGCAGCGCCGCGGCTTCCGTGATCGTGGCCGGGGTGTGCCGCTCGAGGGGGCCGGCGCAGACCTCGTCGCGCACCGCCTGGCTCGCGTGGGCCAGCAGGACCAGCCCCGACGCCGTGGCGTGCAGGGGCAGCCGGCCTCCCATCGAGCTCACCGTCGGGGATCTGTGCGGGTCGTGGAAGACGGACCCCAGGCACAGGCCCTGCAGGCCGTCGCGGATCGTCAGGACCGCGGCGGCGCTGGTCTGCCGGTGCAGCCGCACCAGGTACGGGTGGGCGGTCCGCGCCAGCGACGAGCAGTGCGGGGCGAGGGTGCCCGTCTTCCACAGCCACAGACCGATGCCGTACTTCCCCTCGGCGGTCCGCTCCAGCGCGCCCCATTCCAGCAGCTTGCCCACGATGCGGTGGGCCGTCGCGACGGGGAGGCCGCAGCGCCGGCTGATCTCACTGAGCGTCAGGGTGCGGTGGTGACCGTCGAAGACACTCAGAATGCTGAGCGCGCGATCGAGGACCGAGCGCTCCGGGGGGTCGAGGCGGGTGGTCATCCCGTGTTCTTCCCTTCACCTACACGTCCGGTTGTACCCGTGGGTGCGCGCACCAGGACGCGCCTGGTGATGGGCGGCCGTCCTCATGTTGATGCGGAAGGTGTGAACAGTGAAAGGTCGATACGGGAACGGTCATGGTTGATTTTGCATCGCTTCCCATACGCGTGCTCCCGTACGTTCCCGTCTGCCGACCCGGATTAGGGCTGACGCTGACGACCCTCAGCGACCTGCGGGAACGCTACGGCGGCCTGCCCGATACGCCGTACCGGCTCGACTTCCACCAGATCATGCTGGTCGAGGAGGGCACCGGAACCCTGGCGGTCGACTCCCGCACCTACCACTGCCGGCCCGGGACCGTGACGTGGACGCGGCCCAACCAGGTGCTCCACTTCCTTCCCCGCCCGGACATGGAGGCGACGCTCATCCTGTTCACGGAGACGTTCCCGCCGCGGCTCGACAGCCGTCTGGAGATGCTCGACGACGTCCTGCGGCCCTGCCACTGGCAGCTGTCCTATGTGGAACTGGTCGCGTTCCGGCGGGTGGTCAGCCTGCTCCGGGACGAGTTCGAGGGACCCGACCGCGGACAGGGCGGGGACCTGCTCAGGCATCTGCTGGCCGTGGTCCTGCTCCACATCGACCAGGTCTGTTCCTGGCACCACGGGGGCGGCCAGGACGTGCCCTCCGCGGCCCGGACCATCGCCGGGGACGACCTCTTCCTGCGGTTCCGCCGCGAGCTGGACCGCTCGTTCCGCACGACGCGCCTGGTGGAGGACTACGCCACGGCCCTGGGGTGCACGGCGCGCACGCTGTCCCGCGCCTGCCGCACCGTCGTCGGCCAGCCCCCCAAGGAGCTGATCGACGCCCGGGTGGAGCTGGAGGCCCGCCGGCTGCTCGTCCACACGGACCTGCCGGTCGCTGCCATCGCCCGTCACCTGGGGTTCACCGAGGCCACGAACTTCTGCAAGTTCTTCGCCCGGCGGGCCGGCCGGTCGCCCGGCGCCTTCCGCACGGCTGCGCAGACCGGCGAGCTGGTGGTGTGAGGGCGGTGGCCGGCGAGGTCGGCCACGGGTTGTCCGTACATGCGGACACGCTTGTTTTCCACTCACTGGAAGGCCGGTTGTCTTCGCGTTTGTGAGCCGTGCACCCTGTTTTCGCGCGCTTCGGGGCGGCCACCTCCCGAAGACGACTCCGCTCGTGGCGACCAGGAGATCCGAGCGGTCGTGCGCCTTCTCTCCGGGACGGCCTGTCACGGTCCGTCCCCTGCCGATGCGCTGACGCATCGTCGGCTGCCCACCGTCAGTGGGGTCCTGTGGGTCCGTCGTCCGCACCCCCGGGATCCCGACCGGACTGCTCCGCTCTCCCACGCGGTGCAGGGAAGGACAGACCATGGCTGCAGTGACGGCTCAACAGGCCCAGGACTGGCTGATCGAGAAGATCGCCCACCGGCTGGGCGTGGACCCTGGCGAGGTCTCGCCCGAGGTGTACTTCGACGAACTCGACCTCGACTCGACCGAGGCGCTGATCCTCGCGGGGGAGATGGAGAACTGGCTCGGCTTCGAGCTGAACACCACCGCCCTGTGGTACCACCCCACGGTGAAGGACCTGGCGGCCTACATCGCCGAGGAGTGCGCGCAGCGTGCGGCCGCGACGTGACGGGGACGGCGCCGTCCTCAGAAGCTTCCGGACCGCGGCTCCCGGCGGGCGCACGGTGTACGTCGTACACCCCGGGGCGCTGCCCGCGGACGTCTACCGGAACCTCGCCGAGGCCCTTCCGGAGGGCTCCGGCCTGACCGTGCTCGACCTGGGGGCACTGCCCGCCTACGCGCGGGCCGCGTGGACCGGCGGGCGCGCTGCCACCACCGTCGAGGAGCTGGCCGCGGGCCTGCTCGACCTGGTCGGCGGGAGCCTCGCCGAGGCCCCGGCCCCCTCCGGCGGGGGCGGACACGCCTTCGCGGGGTGGTCCTTCGGCGGGGTGCTGGCCCTGGCCATGACCCACCTGATGCCGGCCGAGCGGCGCCCCGCGCGGCTGGTGCTGCTGGACAGCATCGCCCCCACCGAGGGGTACAAGCAGCCCGACGAGGCGCTCGAACCCGCTCTGCTCCTCGACTGGTTCGCGATGTACCTCGGCGCCAAGCGGGGCCGTCCGGTACCGGTCGACGCCGCGCGGCTGGCCGGGTGCTCCGTCGACGACGGGCTGCCGGCCGTGCTGGACGCGGCCGCCGCCTCCGGCGCCCTGCCCCCGGACACCCCGCTGCCCGGACTGCGCAAGCTCTACGAGACGTACGTCGACGGGCTGCTGCGCAACAACCGGCTGACCGCCGTCCACCACCCACGCCCGGCCGAGCTCCCGCTGGTGCTGGTCAAGGCGGAGCGCAGCCTGGTCCCGGGCGACCCGGCGCTCGGCTGGGGCCCGCTCGCCCCCCGCGGCCTGGCCGTGCACCGCTGTCCCGGTGACCACTACACCATGCTCAGCCGGCCCGACTCCGCCGCCGTGATCGCCCGGCTGGTCCACCCCGCCTGAGCCCGGCCCGGCCACTCATTCCCCCTCCCCCCCGTCCCGGGTGTCCCCTGCCCGGCCGTCCGATCAAGAGAGCCTTGCCGTGAACGCTTCGCAGCAATCCGAACTCGATCGTCGGCTCGCCCGAGACCCGATCGCCATCGTCGGTCTGTCGGCCCTGTACCCCAAGTCCCGTGATCTCAGAGAGTTCTGGACCAACGTCGTCGAGGCCGCCGACTGCATCGAGGACGTCCCCGCGACGCACTGGAGCGTCGAGGAGCACTACGACCCCGATCCCTCGGCTCCCGACAAGACGTACTCCAAGCGGGGCGGCTTCATCCCCACGGTGCCCTTCAACCCGCTCGAATTCGGTCTGCCCCCGAACACCATCGAGGTCACGGACGTCCTCCAGCTGCTCAGCCTGGTCGTCGCCCGCGACCTGCTCCGCGACGCCGGCGCCGACCAGGAGTGGTACGACGCCTCCCGGACCGGCGTCGTGCTCGGCGTGACGGGCGCCAACCAGCTCACCCAGCCGCTGTCCGCCCGGCTGCAGACACCGGTGCTCAAGGAGGTCGTGCGCAGCTGCGGGCTCTCCCGGCGGGACGCCGAGGAGATCGCGGAGAAGTTCAAGCTCGCCTTCGCGCCCTGGGAGGAGAACTCCTTCCCGGGCATGCTCGGCAACGTCGTCGCCGGCCGGATCGCCAACCGGCTGGACCTGGGCGGCACCAACATGACCATCGACGCCGCGTGCGCGAGTTCGCTCGGCGCGGTGAAGGCCGGGATCAGCGAACTGCTGGAGCGGCGCGCGGACACGATGATCGTGGGCGGCTGCGACGCCGAGAACACGATCTTCATGTACCTGTGCTTCAGCAAGACGCCGGCGTTCTCCAAGTCCGGCCGTATCCGGCCGTTCGACGCGGACGCCGACGGCACGCTGATCGGCGAGGGCATCGGCATGCTGGCGCTACGCCGGCTGTCGGACGCCGAGCGGGACGGCAACCGGATCTACGCGGTGATCCGCGGCCTCGGCTCCTCCAGCGACGGCCGGTTCAAGTCCATCTACGCCCCCCGCAAGGAGGGCCAGATGACCGCGCTGCGCCGGGCCTACGAGGACGCCGACGTCTCCCCCGCCACGATCGAGCTGTTCGAGGCGCACGGCACCGGGACGGCGGTGGGCGAGGCGACCGAGCTGTCGGCGCTGACTGCGGTCGTCTCGGAGTACACCAAGGACACCCCGGACACGCAGTTCGCCGCCGTCGGCAGCGTGAAGTCGCAGATCGGCCACACCAAGGCGGCGGCAGGCGCGGCCGGCATGATCAAGCTCGCGCTCGCCCTGCACCACCGGCTGCTGCCGCCCACCATCAACGTCGAGCGGCCCAACCCCGCCGTCGACTGGGAGAACAGCCCCTTCTACGTCAGTGCCCGCACCCGCCCGTGGATCCGTCACCCGCGCCGGCCGCGGCGCCGGGCCGCCGTCTCCTCGTTCGGGTTCGGCGGCACCAACTTCCACCTGGTGATGGAGGAGCACGGCGACGGCGACGACCTGAAGGTCATGTTCCCCGTGGCGCGGGTCCGGCTGTGGCACGCCGCCGACCCCGAGGCGCTGGCGGCCGCGCTGGAGAGCGGTGCCGAACCCGACGGCGGTCCGGTGCCCGAGGCGCACGCCCGCATCGCCCTGGTGGCCCGCACCGAGGAGGAGTTCGCGACGCTGGCCACGCTCGCCGTGGGCGAGCTGCGCGCCAAGTCCGGGCAGGAAGCCTGGTCCCACCCGAAGGGCGTCTACTACCGCCGGGCGGCCGCGCCGGTGGGCAAGGTGGGCGCGCTCTTCGCCGGGCAGGGCAGCCAGTACGTGGAACTCGGCCGGACCGCGGTGCTCGCCCTGCCGCCGCTGCGTGCGGCCTTCGACCGGGCCAACGCGGCCTTCGGCGACCACGCGCGGCCGCTGTCCCGGGTCGCCTTCCCGCCACCGGCCTTCGACGAGGCGACCCGCACGGCGCAGGAGGACGAGCTGCGCCGCACCGAGTACGCCCAGCCCGCCATCGGCGCGCTGTCCGCCGGCCAGTTCGCCTACCTCCGCGAACTCGGGTTCGTGCCGGACGGCTGCCTCGGGCACAGCTTCGGCGAGCTGACCGCGCTGTGGGCCGCGGGAGCCGTGGACGACGAGACGTACTTCGCGCTGGCGCGGGCCCGGGGCGCGGCGATGGCGCCGCCGCCGTCCCGACCGGGCTTCGACCCGGGCGCGATGGCCGCCGTGTCGGCCCCCGAGGAGCGGGTCGAGCGGCTGCTCGCCGACCATCCGGGGCTGGTCGTCTGCAACCGCAACGCGCCCGACCAGATCGTGGTCGGCGGCGCCACCGACGCGGTCGAACGGCTGGTGGAGGCGGCGGGCGCGGCCGGGATCCGCGCGCTGCGGCTGCCGGTGTCGGCGGCCTTCCACACGCCGTTCGTGGCCCACGCCGTGGAGGAGTTCGGCCGCCATGTGGCGGCCGCGGAGATACGGCAGCCGCGCTGCCCGGTGTACGCCGACAGCCCCGGGGCGTCGTACGGGGCGGACGCCGACGCCAACCGGCGCGTCCTCGTCGACCAGCTCGTGCAGCCGGTGCACTTCGCGGACCGGGTCGAGGAGATGTACGCGGCGGGCTTCCGCACCTTCGTCGAGTTCGGGCCCAAGGGTGTGCTCACCCAGCTGGTGCGCCGCATCCTCGGCGACCGGGAGCACTTCGCCGTCCAGCTCGACCCGGGGGCCGGCGGCGACGCGGACACGGCGCTCAAGCGGGCGGTCGCGCAGCTGGCGGTCCTCGGCCTGCCGCTCGTGACCACGGACCGCTATGTGTCCGAGCCGCCGGTGGTGGAGCCTGTGAAGGGCCTGACGATCCCGCTGAACGGCATCAACCACGTGCCGGACGCGCGGAAGGCGGCGTACCGGGAGGCGCTGGAGAACGGGTACCGGGTGGGTGCGGTGGCGCCGGAGGGCGTGAAGGTGCCGGTCATGGCGTCGGGGGGGTCCGGTGGGTCGGCGGCTCCGGTTCCGGCGCCGGCTCCGGTGCCGGTTTCCGGGTCGGCATCAACTTCGGGGCCGGGATCGGCTCCAGGGTCGGCATCGGGTCCGGCTTCGGCTTCGGGGGCCGCTGCGGCGGATGGGGGGTCGGTTGCGGCTGCCGCTCTGGGCGAAGGTCCTGTTCCCGCTGGCGGTTCGGGTCCGGCCCCGCTGTCCGGCGACGGCCACCCGCCCGCCGCCGTCTCCGCCGACGTCCCGGCCACGGTCGGCGTCCGGAGCCCCGCGGCGGCGCCTGCGCCCGGCACGGCACCCGGCGCACCGTCCCTCACCGCAGACCTCTGGGAGAGCGAGCCCGTGGAACACGCACAGACCCCGCCCGCGCCGGCCGGCGACGACCGCCTGTCCGGTCTGATCGCCGACCACCTGGCTCTGCACGACGAGTACCTCAAGGGCCAGCTGGACAGCGCCCAGCGCCTGGTCGGGCTGCTGGAGCGCGCCACCGAGCAGGGCTGCCCGGAAGCCGTCGTGCCGGGAGTGACCGCCGTCAAGGAGCACGGGCTCGCCATCGGGCGTACGCATCTGCGGGCCAACGAGGTACTGCGGGAGCTGGCCGCCCTGGAACTGGGCGCGGTGGCCCCGGCCGCCCCGTCCGCCCCGGCGCCCGTGCGGCCGGAGGAGCCGGACGCGCCGAACGCACTGCCGGACGGCCCGGACGCGCTGACGGCACCGCCGGAGGAACCGATGGCCCTGCCGTCCCCCGTGCCGGCGGGGGAGCCGGTGAGTGTGCCGTCCCCGGTCCGGCAGGCCCCGGCCCCGGAGCCGGTGTCCGAAGCCCTGGCCTCGGCGACACCGTCAGACGTCGCGGCTCCCGCGGCCGGGACAGCACAGTCGGCCGGGGTCTCGGCGGACGAGGTCCGCAGCGTGTTGCTCCGGATCGTGTCGGACAAGACCGGCTACCCCGCCGACATGCTCGACCCCGGCATGGACATCGAAGCCGACCTCGGCATCGACTCCATCAAACGCGTCGAAATCATGGGCGCCCTTCAGCAACACTTCCCCACCCCCACCCAGGTCGGCCCCGAACAACTCGCCGAACTGCGCACCCTCGACGACATCGCCACCTTCGTCACCCAACTCGCCGACACCACGGCCCACACCACCGACACCGCCCCCCAGGCACAGTCAGCCGGCGTCTCGGCAGACCAAGTCCGCAGCGCCCTGCTCCAGATCGTCGCCGACAAAACCGGCTACCCCGCCGACATGCTCGACCCCGACATGGACATCGAAGCCGACCTCGGCATCGACTCCATCAAACGCGTCGAAATCATGGGCGCCCTTCAGCAACACTTCCCCACCCCCACCCAGGTCGGCCCCGAACAACTCGCCGAACTGCGCACCCTCGACGACATCGTCGCCTTCGTCGCCGGACTGGCCGGGCCTGCCGACGCCGCGGCCGAGGCGGCACCTGAGTCCGAGCCCGAGCCGGTGCACACGCCCGGGCCACGGCGTGAGGCCGAGCCCGGTGCGGACGGCCGGGCTGCCGACTCCGCCGGTATAGGCCGCGGGCAGGCCGTCCTCGTGGAGCTGCCGGTGCCCGACCGTGCCGTGGGGGCGTACCCGCAGGGCGCGACCGCGCTCGTCGTGGACGACGGGAGCACGGTCGCCAAGGCGGCGGCGGACCGGCTCCTCGAGGAGGGCTGGCGGGTGAACGTGCTGCGGCTGCCCGGCGTGCCCGAACGCGTCGACGCGGCGGCAAGTCACGCCCTCACCGGCTGGGACCCGGACGAACTGGCCGCGGCGGTCGAGGGCTTCCGCGCCGAGCAGGTCCACCTCGTCCTGACCGTGCACGGCCGTACGGACGCGGACGGCGTGGACTGGGCCGAAGGGGTCCACCGGCTCTCCCACGCGCTGCTGGTGGCCCGCCACCTGGTCGGCCCGTTGAGCAAGGCCGCTGCGACCGGGCACCGGGCCGCGTTCGTCACCGTCACCCGGCTCGACGGCGCGTTCGGGCTGCACGGGGTCGACGAGGACACCGTGCCCGCGGGCGGTCTCGGCGGTCTGGTGAAGACCCTCGCGGTGGAGGCCCCGGAGGTGTTCTGCCGGGCCGTGGACCTGGCTCCCTCGCTCACCGCGCAGCAGGCCGCTGCGCTGGTGCTGGACGAGGTGCACGACGCCGCTTCCGGCCCCGTGCAGGTGGCGTACGACGGTACCCGCCGGGTCGGGCTGGGCCTCGGTGACAAGCCGCTCGGCGACGCCGGCACCGAGCCCGTCCCCGTCACCTCCGAGGACCTGCTCGTCGTCACCGGCGGCGCGCGCGGGATCACCGCCCGGTGCGTCACCGCCCTCGCCGCCTCGCACCGCCCCGGTCTGCTGCTGCTCGGCCGTACCCCCCTCGGCGACGAGCCCGGGTGGGCACGCGGGGTGACCGACGAGGCCGCCCTGAAGGCCGCCGCCGCCGAGCACCTGAGGTCGGCCGGTGAGAAGCCCACCCCGAAGCGCGTGGAGCGGCTGTACCAGGGGGTCGTCGGTGAGCGCGAGGTCCGGCGGACGCTGGCCGACCTGCGCGCCGCCGGCAGCGAGGCCGTGTACCTGGCGGTCGACATCACCGACGCCGAGGCGACGGCCGCCGCGCTCGCCCCGTACCGGGACCGGGTCACCGGCCTGGTGCACGGCGCGGGTGTGCTCGCCGACCAGCTGATCAGCGCCAAGAAGGCCGCGGAGATCGAGCGGGTGTTCGCGGTGAAGCTGGGCGGCCTGCGCAACGTCGTCGCGGCGCTGCCCGCCGAGCGGCTGCGGCACGTGCTGCTGTTCTCCTCGGTCGCCGGGTTCTTCGGCAACCGAGGCCAGTCGGACTACGCGATGGCCAACGAGGTGCTCAACGCCTGGGCGTCGGCGTTCAAGCGCAGCCACCCGCGGGCCCACGTGACCGCCCTGAACTGGGGCGCCTGGGACAGCGGCATGGTCTCGCCGCAGATCAGGACGGTGTTCGAGGAGCGCGGCATCACCCTGATCCCGACCGGGACCGGAACGGAGCTGTTCACCGAGCAGTTCGCCCCCGAGCGTGCCGGTGACGTGGTGACCGTCCTCGGCCCGACCACCCCGCTGTCGGAGCGCGAGCCGGCCGCGCCCGCGCCGGCCGTCCTGGAGCGGAACCTGGGCGAGCTGGTGACGGACCCGCTCGTCGCGGACCACGTGATCGGCGACGCACCGGTGCTGCCGGCCGCGGCCGCCCTGGGCTGGGTCGCGGGTGCCGTGGAGCGCGTGACGGGACGGACGGTCGGCGAGATCCGCGACTTCGTGGTCCACAAGGGCGTCGTCTTCGACGGCAGCCTGGACGGACGGTTCCGGCTCGCCATCGATCCGGCGCCCGACGGCACGCAGGCCGATGTGTCGATCCGCTCGGTGAGCGGCGACGGCTCGCTGCGCCCGCACTACGCGGCACGGGTCATGCTCCGCGACACCGGCGCGCAGCAGACCCGGCAGGTGAGCGGTCTGCCCGCGTTCGGCGGCGGCGAGGACGCCTCCCCCCTCTACTCCGACGGCACGCTCTTCCACGGCGCCTCCCTG
This sequence comes from Streptomyces sp. NPDC052682, assembly GCF_040678435.1. Classification (NCBI taxonomy): domain Bacteria; kingdom Bacillati; phylum Actinomycetota; class Actinomycetes; order Kitasatosporales; family Streptomycetaceae; genus Streptomyces; species Streptomyces sp. NPDC052682. Next base: position 55,502 of record NZ_JBFATS010000015.1, read on the forward strand.
CGCGGTCTGCGCCGGATCCTGCGGGCGGAGGAGTCGCGCCTGGTGATCGAGTGCGCGGTGCGGGAGCACCGGCCCCAGGGGGGCGCGTTCGGCAGCAGCCGGTACGCGCCCGGTACCGCCGACCTGCTGCTCCAGGCGGCGCTGGTGTGGATGCGGCGCTACCGCGACACGGCCTGCCTGCCCACGGCCGTGTCCCGGGTCGACCTGTACGAGCCGCTGCCGGACGGCGAACCGTTCGCCGTCGTGGTGGAGCCGGTGTCCGCCAACGGGACGAGCGCCTCGCTCACCGTCACGGCGTGCGGTCCCGACGGCCGGGTGCTGGCCCGGTTCGCCGGGGTGTCCCTGGTCTCGACCCCGCAGCTGGCGGTCAAGTTCGCCGGCCGCTGACCCCACGCCCGGCCCGGCGGGTGCCGGAGGGCCACCGCACCGGCCCTGCGGCACCCCGGGAACCCTGGAGGGAGACCACTAGCTGTCATGAGCAAGTTCGCGATCGTCGGGATCTCGTGCCTGTTCCCCGGGGCGGACACCCCCGACGCGTTCTGGAGGAACCTGCGCGACGGCGTCGACAGCCGCAGGGACGGCGGCGAGGAGGTCTTCGGCCCCGCCGGCGACGGCCTCGACGCCGACCCCGCGCACCGCATCACCTGCCTGCGCGGCGGGTTCGTCACGGGCTTCACCTTCGACCCCACCGGCTATCTGCTGGACGCCGGGGACCTGGCGCGCCTGGACCGGGTCTTCCACTGGTCGCTGCACACGGCGCGCGAGGCCCTGCGCGACAGCGGCCACGACGGCCGCTCGGAGCTGCTGGCCCGCACCGGCCTGATCATCGGCGACTACTCGTTCCCCACCCCGGCCTCCGCACGGATCAGTGTGCCGCTGGTGCACGAGGCGGTGCTGGACGGCATCCGCCGGGCCGGCGTCCCCGCCCCGGACGCGGGTCCGCTGCTCGATGCGGCCGCCGTGGCCGCGCCCGACGCCCGGGTCAGCGGCGCCCCCGCCCGGATCACGGCGGCCGCCCTGGGCCTGGGCGGCCCCCGCTACGCCCTGGACGCGGCCTGTTCGTCGGCGCTGTACGCGCTGAAGCTGGCCTGCGACCACCTGAGCGCCGGGCAGGCCGACCTCGTCCTGGCGGGCGGGGTGTGCGCCCCCGACCCGACCCTCATCCACCTGTCCTTCTCCGACCTGCACGCCTATCCCGAGGACGGCGTGAGCCGGCCGTTCGACGCCCGCTCCACCGGCATCCTCACCGGGCAGGGCGCCGGCATGGTCGCCGTCCGGCGGCTCGCGGACGCCCTCGCCGACGGCGACCGCGTCTACGCCGTCATCGACGGCATCGGCCTGACCAACGACGGCGCGGGCCGCCACCTGCTGGTGCCCAGCCCGGCCGGCCAGCGCGGTGCGTACGAACTCGCCTACCGGCAGGCCGGGTTCGGGCCCGAGCAGGTCGACTACCTGGAGTGCCACGCCACCGGAACGCCCATCGGAGACACCACCGAGGCGGAGTCCGTCGCCGCCTGGTTCGGCGCCGGGGGCGGCACGGTTCCGCCGCTGGGCTCGGTCAAGGGCAACCTCGGGCACCTGCTCACGGTCGCGGGACTGAGCAGCCTGCTGAAGGTGATCCTGGCCATGGGGCACGGCCGGATCCCGCCGACGATCGGTGTCGAGCAGCCGCTGACCATGGCCGACGGGCGTGAGGTGCCGGTGGTACGCGAGGAGCGCCAGTGGCCGGCGGTGCCCGGGCGGCCGCGCCGGGCCGCGGTGTCCGCCTTCGGCTTCGGCGGCACCAACGCCCACGTGGTGCTCTCCCAGGAGGCGACGAGCCCCCAGGAGCCGCAGGGACCGGAGAACCCGCAGCGGCCGGAGGACGCCGGGCGGGTGACGCCGCCCGCCCTGGACGTCGTGGGCCTCGGCGCCCATTTCGGGACCCTCGGTTCCGTGGCCGCCTTCGAACGCTCGCTGTACGACGGCACGGACGGCTTCCGGCCGCTGCCCGAGCGGCGCTGGCGGGGCCTGGAGGACACCGCCGGGGGCACCCTGGAGCGGGCCGGTCTGCACCGGCCGGCCCTGCCGGAGGGCGGCTTCGTCGACGGCGTGGAGATGGACCCGGCCGACCACCGCATCCCGCCCGCCGACCTGCGCAACTACAACCTCCAGCACGCGCTCGTGGCCCAGGCCGCCGACGAGGCGCTGCACGACGCCGGGTACAGCCGGGAGCTGCCGAAGGGCGGCACCGCGCCCGCGCCGCGCCGGGTCGCCGTCGTCGTGGCCATGGAGATCGAGCCCAGCGCCCACCTGCACCTGGCCCGTCACGGCCTCGGCGGCTTCCTGCGCCGGGCGTACGACGAGGCGGGGCTGGAGCTGACCGGGGAGCAGCGCGCGGCGCTCGCGGGTGCCGCCCGGGACGCGGTGCACGAGCCGATCGTCGCCAACGAGGTGCTCAGTTACATCGGCAACATCATGGCGAGCCGGATCTCCTCGCTGTGGAACCTCACCGGGCCGTCCTTCACCGTCTCCTCCGACGGCGCGGGGACCGCCGAGGCCCTGCAGATCGCCCGGCTGCTGCTGCTCGACGAGAGCATCGAGGCGGTGCTCGTCGGCGCGGTCGACCTGGCCGCCTCGCCGGAGAACCTGCTGCTGCGCACCCGGGACGCGGGCGCCCCGGCCGCCGGGGCGGGGCTCTGCTTCGGCGAGGGGCAGCGCGGCTGGCGCATCGGGGAGGGCGCGGGCGCGGTCGTCGTCACCCGGCCCGGCGAGGGTGCCCGGCCCGCCTACGCCCGGATCGACGCGGTCGCCGTACGGCACGCCCGGCCCGTCGGCGGCAGGCTGCCCGAGGCCGACGCGGACACGCTCGCCGAGGCCGCCGAGGAGGCGCTGGCCGCCGCGGGCATCGGCCCGGGCGACGTCGGCTACGTCGAGGCCCACGCGGGCGGCACGCCCGGCCAGGACGACGCCGAACTGCGGGCGCTCGCCCGGGTGTACCCGGCCGGGTGCGGCGGCGCGGTCGCGCTCGGCAGCGCCAAGGCCCAGGTCGGCGACGCCCGGGGCGCCGCGGCGATGGCCGGCCTGCTGCGGGCGGTGCTGTGCCTGCACCACGCCTACCTGCCCGGCGCCCCGGGCTGGCGCCGGCCCGCGCCCGAGCTGGCCGGCCACTTCGCCGCGTCCGCCCTGCACGTGCCGGACGCCTCGCGGCCCTGGCTGCGCGGCACCCGGCCCCGGCGGTACGCGGCGGTCAGCGTGATCGGCTCCGACGGTGCCCACAGCCATCTGGTGCTGTCGGCCGAGCGGACCCGCGGTGATGTCGTGCCGTCCGACTGGCGGCGCGCCGGCGCCCCCGTGGTGCTGCCGCTCGGCGCCGACGACCTCGACGGGCTGCTCGCCGAGGTCGAGCGGCACCGGGAGCTGCTGGCCGACGGCACCACGGACCCGTACCGGGTGGCGCGCGCCGCCGCCGGGACGCCGGCCGGCCGCAGGCTGCGCGTGGTGCTCGTCGGGCGGGACGCGGCCCAGCTGCGGCAGCAGCTCGACCTGGCGGTCCAGGGCCTGCCCGAGGCGTACGCCCGGGGCAGGGAGTGGACCACCCCGGCGGGCAGCTGCTTCGCGCCCCGGCCGCTCGGGCCGGACGCCAAGGTCGCACTGGTCTACCCGGGCGCCTTCAACTCCTACCCCGGGCTCGGGCAGGACCTGTTCCGCGCCTTCCCCTCCCTGCTCGGCCGCTTCGAGGCGGAGGCCACCGACCCGGACCGGATGTTCCGCGCGGCACAGCTGTACCCGCGGACCCAGGTCACGCCGGGCCGTCGCGAGCTGATGGAACTGGAGTCACGGCTGGGCGAGGACATCCCGTTCATGCTCGCCACCGGCACCACCTTCGCCATCCTCTACACCGACCTGGTCCGCGACCTGCTGGGCGTGCCCGCGCACGGCGCGTTCGGCTACAGCCTGGGCGAGAGCAGCATGCTCTTCGCCACCGGCGGCTGGCTGCGCTCGGCCCGCCGGGACGACCGGATCAGCGCCACGCCCCTGTTCCGCGACCGGCTGTGCGGCCCGCGGCGCACGGTCCGCGAACTGTGGAACCTGCCGGATTCCCTGCCGGACGAGGAGGTGTGGGGCAGCTTCGTGCTGCTGGAGTCCGCGGACCGCGTCCGTGAGGCGCTCGAGCGGTACGACCGTCTCGACCGGGTGTTCCTCACCCACGTCAACACGCCCGGCGAGGCGGTGATCGCCGGTGACCCGGCCCAGTGCCGGTCGCTGATCGAGCAGCTCGGCTGCCCGGCGACCCGGTCGCCGGTCGGGTCGGTCATGCACTGCCCGGTGGTGGACGGGGAGCTCGACGGCCTCGCCGAGCTCAACGACCACCCGACGGGCTCGGCCGGCGGCCTGGAACTGTTCAGCGCGTACGACTACGGGCCCGTCCCCGGGCTCCGGCAGTCCGAGGTGGCCCGGCGCATCGCCCGCACGCTGCGCGGCACGATCGACTTCCCGCGCCTGGTGCGCACGGCCTACGAGCGGGGCTTCCGGTACTTCGTCGAGGCCGGCCCCGGTGCCACCTGCACCCGGTGGGTGCACGAGACGCTGGCGGACGTGCCGCACGTGGCGGTGTCCGTGGACCGGCGCGGGGTGCCCGCCGCCCGGTCCGTGGCCCAGCTCGCGGGCCGGCTCGCCGCGCACGGCCTGCCGGTCGACCTGGCCGGGCTGCTCGGCCCGGACACCGAGGCCACCCCGTCCGGCGCCCACCGCGCCCGACTGCGCGTCCGCGTCGGAGGCGGCGCCCCGATCCCGGCGACGCTCGCCCAGGCCGCCGCCTCGCTCCGGCGCGACGCGCCGGCATCGGTCCCCCAGGCCGGACCGACACCCACGGCGGCACCGGAACCGGCAGATGCCACAGCGCGACCGCACACACCGGAGCCCCGGACCGCCCGACCGGCGGCCCACCCGCATCCTCCGGAGGCCGCAACCGCCCGACCGGCAGCCCAGCCGGCCCCTGCGGAGGCCGGAACCGCCCGACCAGCGGCCCAGCCGCTCCCCCCGCAAGCACCTGCCCGACTGACGGCCCAGCCGGCCCCTGCCGAAGCAGTGCCCGCCCGGCCGACAGCCCAGCCGGTTCCTCCGCAAGCAGCGCCCGCCCGACCGGCGGCCCAGCCAGCCCCTGCCGAAGCAACGCCCGCCCGTGCCGGTACGCACACCGCACCCCGACCGGCCCAAGCCGGAACGGAACCCGCGGGCACCGCACCCCGACCGCCCCACGCGGGAACGCACCCCGCACGCACAGCCCCTCGACCCACCCCCGCCGGGACGCAAACGGCGGCGGCGTCACCGTCCCGTCCGGAACCCCGGCCGGCTCCCGCAGCCCCGCGGCCCGGCCGGAGCGCGTCCCACCGTGGTTCTCCCTCCCCGGCCCCCGTCCCGGACCCCGGGACCGCCGCGCCCGTCTCGTTGGAGGTACCCGACCCGATGCCCGCCGACCCGAGCCTCGCCGACCCCGAGGCCATCACCTTCGAGGGCGAGCCGGTCTCCTTCCTGCCCTGGGCGGAGCCGGACCCGTCCGGCACCCCGGCTGCCGTTCCCGCGCCGGGAGCGTCGCAGCAGTCGTACGGGACTCCCCCACCGCCACCGTCGTACGGCACCGGACCGCGCCGGCCGGAGCGTCCCGTCGGTCCGGTCTCCCCGGCCGTCGGCGACCTGGTCCGCGACATCCGCCGGCAGGTCCTCGCCACCCACTCGGTGGTCATGGAGACCCAGCGCGTCCTGCAGCAGCACACCCTGGCCCGTACGGAGGCCCTGCTCGACGGCCGCGGGCGGGCCGAAGGCCTGCCGGGCGCGCGGCGGCCCGCTCCCCCGCTCCCGCCGCCGGCCCCGCGGCAGCCCGGTGTCATCTGGGACCACGAGCAGCTGCTCGCCTTCGCCACCGGCCGGATCGCCGACGTCTTCGGCCCGGAGTTCGCCGAGATCGACGGCTACGCCAAGCGGGTGCGGCTGCCCGCTCCCCCGTACCACTTCGTCACCCGCGTCACCGGCCTGGAAGCGAAGACCGGCGTCTTCGAGCCGTCCTTCATCCGCACCGAGTACGACGTGCCCGAGGACGCCTGGTACGCCGTGGACGGCGGGGTGCCGCCGGCCGTGGCCATCGAGGCCGGCCAGTGCGACCTGCTGCTCATCAGCTACCTGGGCATCGACTTCCGCAACAAGGGAGAACGCGTCTACCGGCTGCTGGACAGCAAGCTCGTCTTCCACGGCGACCTGCCCCGCACCGGCCAGACCCTGCGCTACGACATCTCCATCAACCGGTTCGTCCACCAGGGCGACACCACGCTGTTCTTCTTCAGCTACCTCTGTTACGCCGACGGCGAGCTGATCCTCGAACTCAAGGACGCCTGCGCCGGTTTCTTCAGCCAGGCCGAGCTCGACTCGCCCCTCGGCATCGTCTTCACCGACAAGGACCGCAAGCGGCGGGCCGAGCTGACGAGGACCTGGTTCAAGCCGCTGGCGTACACGGACCGCGACCATCTCACCGCCGCCGACCTGGAGCTGCTGGCCGCGGGCCGCCCCGGGGACGTCTTCGGGCCGCACCACGCCCAGGATCCGGGGCTGAACCCGGCGCTGCGACTGCCGGACGCGAAGCTGCGCATGGTCGACGAGATCCGCATCGACCGCACGGGCGGGCCGCGCGGCCTCGGCGCGATCACCGCGTTCAAGTACCTGGAGCCGGACGCCTGGTACTTCGAGTGCCACTTCCCCGACGACCCGGTGCTGGCCGGGTCGATGGTGGCGGAGGGCGCGGTGCAGACCCTGCAGGCCTATCTGCTGCACCAGGGCATGCACCTGGTGCTGCCCGACGCCCGCTTCCAGACGATCATCGGTCTGGAGACCGAGGTGCAGGTGCGGGGCCAGATCACCCCGCGCCACCGCGAACTGCGCTACGAGATCGAGGTCATGGAGCTGACGCTGATCCCGCGCCCCTCGGTGGTCGCCGACATCCTGGTCTACCTGGGCGACAAGCCGGTGATCCGGATGCGCAACTTCGGCATCCAGATCCGGGAGAAGCCCGGCACCCCCTACCGGCCGCAGGCGGGCGGTGTTCCGGAGTTCCTGGGCCGCCGCAACCGCGCCGGCGAACCCGCCATGATCAACGAGCTGCACCTGGCGCACGCGGCCAAGGGCGACCTCGGCACGGCCATGGGCCCGGAGTTCGACATCTACCGGGAGCGCCGGGCGCCCTACATCCCCAACGGGGACTTCCAGTTCGTGGACCGGATCATGTCGATGACCGGCACCCGCGGGCAGCTCGTGCCCGGCGCGCAGATGGTCACCGAGTACGACTCGCCGCCGGACGCCTGGTACTACCGCGAGAACTCCCACCCGCACATGCCGAACTGCGTGTACATGGAGACCTCGCTGCAGGCGGCGATCCTCCTCGGCTACTACCTCGGTGCCACGCTGGAGCAGCCGGAGACCGAGTACTCCATCCGCAACCTCGACGGCACGGCCACCCTGGTCAAGGAGCTCGACCTGCGGGGGAAGACGGTCCGGCACCACTCGACACTGCTGATGACGAGCGCCGTGTCCGGTTCGGTGCTGCAGAAGTTCCGGTACGAACTGTCCGCCGACGGCGAGGTGTTCTACGAAGGCGAGTCGCTCTTCGGCTACTTCAGCGAGGCCGCCCTCGCCCACCAGGTGGGCCTGGACAACGGGACGTACGCCGCTCCGTGGATCGAGCGGGAGCAGCCTGCGGCCGCGCGGGTGCGCCGGATCGAACTGCCCCACGACGCACCGGCGTTCACCGACCCGGCGGGCGGCCGGCTGCACCTGCCCGGCGGGCACTTCCACCTCGTCGACCACGTGGACCTGGTCACCGACGGCGGCAAGTACGGCGCCGGATACCTGCACGGGTACCGCCGGATCCGGCCCGACGAGTGGTACTTCGACTGCCACTTCCACCGCGACCCGGTGATGCCGGGCTCGCTGGGCGTGGAGGCGATCCTGCAGGCGCTGCGGCTGTTCGTCCTGGAGCAGGGCCTCGCCGAGGGGATCGAGGAGCCCCGGTTCGCGGTGGCGTCCGGGGTGCCGATGAGCTGGAAGTACCGCGGCCAGATCCTGCGCCAGGACCCGGAATTGAGGTTCGACGTGCACGTCAAGGAGGTGCGCCGGGACGGCGGGCGGCTGCTGGTGATCGCCGACGCCGAGCTGTGGAAGCCGGGCCTGCGCATCTACGAGCTCACCGATGTGGCCGTCGAGGTCCGCCCCGACCGTCGCGACCAGGTCTGAACGAGGAGACCTCAGCCATGAATGCCACGGACCACCGGACCACGCCGCTGCGGTGGCACGGCGAGCACGGCCCGAGCACCGACCCCGCGGGGGTCTACCGGGTCCTCGCCGACCTGGACCGTCCCTGCTTCGTCGTCCGCACGCCCACGGGCCTCGGCGCCGTCTCCGGCGGACGGGTCGTCGCCGGCGGCTCCGCGCAGGGGCTGCCGCTGCTGGCCGCCGCCGCCCCGCTGCCCCCGCGCGCCCTCGGGTCGGCCGCCTTCCTGGCCGCGCACGGCGTCCGGCACGCCTACATGGCGGGGGCGATGGCGGGCGGCATCGCCTCCGCCGACCTGGTGATCGCCCTGGCCCAGGAGGGGTTCCTCGCCTCCTTCGGGGCGGCCGGGCTGCTGCCGGAGACCATCGAGAAGGCGCTGATCCGGTTCGCCGAGGAGATCCCCGGACTGCCGTACGCGGTCAACCTGATCCACAGCCCCAGCGAGGAGCGCCTGGAGCGCGAGGCGGTGGAGCTGTTCCTGCGGTACGGCGTGCGGTGCGTGGAGGCCAGCGCCTATATGGACCTCACCCCGCACGTGGTGCGCTACCGGCTCGCCGGGCTGCGGCGGGACGCGTCGGGCGCGATCGTGGCCGGCAACCGGCTGATCGCCAAGATCTCCCGGCCCGAGACCGCCGAGCGCTTCATGCGCCCGGCACCGGCCACCATGGTCAGCGCCCTGCTCCAGCAGGGCATGATCACGGCCGAGCAGGCCGACCTGGCGAAGTACGTGCCGATGGCCGACGACGTCACCGCCGAGGCGGACTCCGGCGGGCACACCGACCGGCGGCCGCTCACCGCGCTGCTGCCGGCCATCCTGCGGCTGCGTGACGCGGTGCAGCGCGAGCACCGCTACCCGTCCCCGATCCGGGTGGGCGCCGCGGGCGGCCTGGGCTGCCCGACCTCGGTGGCCGCCGCGTTCGCCATGGGCGCGGCCTATGTGGTGACCGGTTCGGTCAACCAGTCGTGCGTGGAGTCGGGGGCGTCGAAGGCCACGAAGAAGCTGCTCGCCGAGGCCGGCATCGCGGACTGCGACATGGCGCCGGCGGCCGACATGTTCGAGATGGGTGTCGAGCTGCAGGTGCTGAAGAAGGGCACGCTGTTCCCGATGCGGGCCAGGCGCCTGTACGAGCTGTACCAGAGCTACGACGGCCTGGAGCAGCTGCCCGACAGCGAACGAACCCGGCTGGAGACGCAGATCCTGCGGCGCCCGCTGCAGGACGTGTGGCAGGACTGCGTCGGCTACTTCGAGCGGCGCGACCCCGAGCAGCTCAGGCGCGCCGAGGACAACCCGAAGCGGAAGATGGCCCTGGTGTTCCGCTGGTACCTGGGCATGAGCTCGCGCTGGTCCGTGGTGGGCGATCCCGACCGGGTCATGGACTACCAGGTGTGGTGCGGCCCGGCGATGGGCGCGTTCAACGACTGGGTGACGGCCAGCTACCTGAAGGCCCCGGGCAACCGCCGGGTTGCCGACGTGGCCCACCACCTGATGCGGGGCGCCGCCTTCCACACCCGGCTCGCCCAGCTGCGGGTCAGCGGGGTGCGGATCCCGCCGTCGGCGGCCGACTACCGGCCGGTGCCGCTGGAGTCGCAGCCCGCCGGGTCGCTGGAGGGCACCCGATGAGCGCGCTCGTGCGGGAACTGCCGGCGGTGGTGGCCGCCGAGGAGGTGGAGCGGCTGCTCGGCGACCCGTACGACGACACCGGTCCGTACGGGTTCGCGGCGGCCGTCGCCCGGGACGAACGGGACGCCTTCCCCGAGGAGTTGTGCGCCGTGCTGCGCGGCGCCGGGTTCCACCTGAACTACCTGCCCAAGGAGTGGGGCGGCGGTTTCGAGTCCTTCGACCGCTGCATGGTGCTGGTGCGCACCGCCGCCCGGCGGGACCTGAACGTCATGCCGGGCACCATGTTCGGCATCACCGCGGCCACCTGTCTGGCCCTGCACGGCTCGCCGCCGCAGCAGCGGTACGCGGCGGACGTCCTGCGGCGGGGCGGCGCGGTCGGCTTCGCGCTGTCGGAGGCCGAGCACGGCAGCGACCTGCTGGCCAACACGGCCCGGCTGGAGCGGGACCCGGCCGGCGGGTGGCGACTGACCGGTGAGAAGTGGCTGGTCGGCCTCGGGCGGCGGTGTGAGGCGGTGTACCTGGTGGCGCGCACGGGTGAGCGCGGGCCGGGGGCGTTCTCCGCGGTGCTGCTGGATGTGGCCGGCGATCCCGTGGGCTTCGCGCGCAGCGCGCCGGTGCGGTGCGGCGGCATGCGCGGCATCGACTTCGCGCACCTGCGCTTCGACCGGTTCCCCGTGCCGGAGGCCGCTCTGGTGGGCCGGGTGGGGCAGGGCCTGGAGGCCGCGGTGAAGGCCCAGCAGGTGGTGCGGGTGATGAGCATGGCCGGCAGCCTGGGCTGCGGCGACACCGCGCTGCGCCTGTGCCTGGACTTCGCCGCCGGACGCCGGGTGGGCCGTACGCCGCTCACCGAGACGCCGTACACCCGGCGGGAGTTGGCGATCGCCGCGGCCGCCCTGCTGGCGGCGGACGCCACGGCGCTGGCGGCGGCCCGGGGCATCCACGCGGCGCCCGAGGTGTTCAGTGTGTGGGGCTGCGCGGCCAAGCACGCCGTGGCGGAGGCGACCGAGGAGCTGATGCGGCGTTGCGCCGGGGTGCTGGCCACCCGCTCGGTGCTGCGCGGCGAGGGCCCCGGCGGGGGGCTGTTCCAGAAGCTCCAGCGGGACGCGGCCCTGGTCCGGGTGGTGGACACCAGCACGGTGGCCAATCTGCGGTCGTTCGCCGCCCAGCTGCCCGCCGTGACCCGGGCGGCGGCCGGCGAAGAGGCGGCGGAGTTCGTCCGCACGGTGTTCGACCTGCGGGCGCCGCTGCCGCCGTACGAGCCGGAGCGGCTGGACCTCAACGCGCGGGGCCGTGATCCGGTGACCGCCGCGCTGCCCGCCGTCGCCCGTGAGGCCTCGGCCCGGCTGGCCGCGCGCGGCGCGCACCGGGCGGCGGGCCTGGTGGACCGGCTGGCCGCCGCTGTGGCGGGACTGGCGGGCGAGGCGGCGGGCGCCGAGGGGGCCACCGGCCTGGTGGATCTCGCCGAGCGGTTCGCGTGGCTGCACGCCGCGGCCTGCTGCCTTCACCTGTGGTGGGCCAACTCCGAACTGCCGCTGTACGGGGCCGAGTCCGGCTCCGCCGAGTGGCTGGGCGGCTGCCTCGGCTTCCTGCTGGCGCGGGCCGACGGCGCCGATCCGCGGCGCGCGGCCGACGCGCAGCTGCCCGCGTTCGACACGGCCGCCGCACTGCACCGGGCCGGGCTGCTGTTCTCGGCCCTGCCCGTCCGCCTGGCCCCCCGCCGGCCTGCCCCCCACCCCGCACCGCGACCGTAGGGAGACACCGTGCCGAAGGCAGACCTCACCGACCTGGCGCGGCGGCTGGAGCAGCACCTGGGCGATCCGCACGACCCGGCGAGCCGCATGCCGTTCGCGCGCGTCCTCGAACTCGACGAACGCGAGGAGTACCCCTACCCCTACGTCAACCTGCTGCTGCGGTGGGGCGCCATGGATCACTCGCTCCCCCGCGAGCAGGGCGGCAAGGCGGGCGATGTGGAGATCGGCTTCAACCTGATGCGGCTGATCGCCCGCCGCGACCCCACCACCGCCACCGCCTTCATCATCACCGCCCTCAGCTTCATGCCCGCCTGGATCGCCGGCACCGACGAGCAGAAGCGCGACCTGGTCGGCAGGATCCGGCGCGGCGCCCGCTACTGCTGGGGCCTGTCGGAGCGCCGGCACGGCAGCGACCTGGCCGCCAACGAGCTGACCGCCGAGCGGACCGAGGGCGGCTGGCTGCTCAGCGGCGAGAAGTGGCTGATCGGCAACGGCCGGGTCTCCGACGGGATCAGCCTGCACGCCCGCACCGACCCGCGCGGCGGCCCCGGCGGTTACTCGATCTTCGTGGTGGACAAGCGCGCCGCGCCCGCCGGGACCGTGGAGGAGCTGCCGCGCGAGCGGATGCACGGCCTGCGCGGGCTGGACATGAGCGGGTTCCGCCTGCACCGGGTGTTCGTCCCCGACTCCGCGCTGCTCGGCCGCGAGGGCCAGGGCCTGGAGATCGCCCTGCAGGCCTCGCAGACGGCCCGGTCACTGATCAGCGGCATCGCCCTGTCCGCCGTCGACACCGCGTTGCGGGTCACGCTGGACTTCGCCGAGCGGCGGGTGGTGTTCGGGCAGACCGTCAGCGACATCCCGTACTCCCGGCGCCAGCTCGCGGAGGTCTTCGCGGACCTGATGGTCGCGGACGCGGTCAGCCTGGGCGCGGTGCGGGCGCTGCAGGTGGTGCCCGAGCAGACCAGCGTGTGGTCGTCGGTGGTGAAGTACTTCGTGCCGACCCTGCTGGAACGCACGATGTCGCAGCTCAACGTCGTCCTGGGCGCCCGCTTCTACCTGCGTGACCACCCGCACTACGCGATCCACCAGAAGATGCTGCGGGATCTGCTGGTCGCCAACTTCGCCGACGGCAACACCGTGGTGAACCTGAAGAACATCGCCCTGCAGCTCGACGGGCTGCTCGCCGACGCCGCGTCGGCGCCGGCCGGACGGCGTGCGGCCGCCGAGGAGCACGCGCGGGTGCTGTTCGGCATCGACCGGGAGATGCCGCCCTACCAGCCGTGGCGGCAGGAGCTGTTCAGCCGGGGGCTGGACGACGCGCTGCTGGCCGCGCCGGACGCCCTGGAGCGGCTGCGGGCGCTGGCCGCCGACGCCAAGGGCGAGGAGCGTGACTGGCTGACGCGGGCCGCCGAGGTGGCGGCGGAGCTGTTCGACCACGCCGCGTCGGTCCGCGCCCGCGCGACGGCGCTGAAGTCCGCGCTGGGCCGCGGCTACGGCCAGTCCGCCGAACTGTTCGACCTGGCCAAGGAGTACTGCCTGCTGCACGCCACCGCGGCCTGTGTGCACACCCATGTCCACTCCGCCGCCGCGCTCGACGACCCGCTGCCCAGCGGGGCGCTGCTGCTGCTCCAGCTGGAGCGGCTGCGGCGGCACCTGCGGCCCCATGAGGCCGTCACCGACAGCGCGGCCGTGGACGGTGTGATGCGGGTGCTGCGGCATCTGCACCGGGAGGACCGCCTGTTCTCGTACTGGCAGTTGCCGCTCGCCAGGCGCGGCGACCTCGCCCATGCCGGCCGGTGACCCGCGGCCGCACGCCGGCCGCCACGGAAGGGAGGACCGATGAGCATCACCACGACACGGCCGCAGACCGGCGCCGGGCCGGAGGAGACCTCCTGGCTGCGCTGCCCGGGCTGCCAGGCGCTGGTGTACCGCAAGCGGCTTCAGCGGGCGCTGAAGGTGTGCCCGGAGTGCCGGCACCACCTGCGGCTGTCCGTCGACGAACGGCTCGCCCAGCTCCTCGACGAGGGCTCGCTCGCCACATTCGGCGACGAACTAACCGCCGGTGACCCGCTGGGCTTCACCGACACCAAGCCGTACCCGCAGCGCCTGGCCGCGGCCCGCCGCAGGACCGGCCACAACGACGCCGCCGTCGCGGGCACCGCGGCCATCGGCGGCGAGCGGCTCGTGGTCGTGGCCCTGGACTTCGGTTTCATGGGCGGCAGCGTCGGAGGAGTCGTCGGCGAGCTGGTGGTACGCGCCTGCGAGCGGGCCCTGAAGGAGCGTCTGCCCCTGCTGATCGTCTCCGCCTCGGGCGGCGCCCGCATGCAGGAGGGCGCCCTGTCGCTGATGCAACTGGCCAAGACGGCCGGCGAGGTCGCGCGGCTGCACGAGGCGGGCCTGCTGGTGATCAACCTCAACACCGACCCCACCTTCGGCGGGGCCACCGCCTCCTTCTCGATGCTCGGCGACGTGGTGCTCTCCGAGCCGGGCGCGCTCATCGGCTTCGCCGGCCCGCAGGTCATCAGGCAGACCATCCGCCAGGAGCTCCCGGCCGGTTTCCAGACCGCCGAGTTCCTGCACGAGCGCGGCATCCTGGACCTCGTCGTGCCCCGCGAGAACCTGCGCGGCACGCTGGCCAAGCTGCTGCGGCTGCACGGGCGGCGGCCCGCTCAGGCACCCGAGCCGCCCGCCTCGTACGGCGGTCCGCTCGGCGCGGGTCCGTGGGTCACCGACCCGGACGCGCTGCCGGTGCGTGACGCGCGTGCCGTGGTCGACCTCGCCCGCGACACCGGCAGGCCCACCGCCCTGGACTACCTGTCGCACGCCTTCGACGAGTTCCTGGAGCTGCACGGCGACGGAGCCACCGGGGAGGACCCCGCGATCGTGGGCGGCATCGCCCGGATCGGCGGCCGCCCGGTCGTCTTCGCCGGCCACCAGAAGGGCCACGACACGGCCGAGCTGGTCCGCCGCAACTTCGGCATGCCGAACCCGGAGGGCTACCGCAAGGTGCTGCGCCTGATGGGGTACGCCGAGAAGTTCTCGCTGCCCTTCGTCACCCTGGTCGACACCCCGGGGGCCTACCCGGGGATCGCGGCCGAGGAGCGCGGCCAGGGCTCGGCGATCGCGCGGTGCATCATGCGCATGTCCCGGCTGCGCGTGCCGACCGTCACGCTGGTGACCGGCGAGGGCGGCAGCGGCGGGGCGCTCGCCCTGGGCGTCGGCAACGCCGTGCTGATGCTGGAGAACGCCTACTACTCGGTCATCAGCCCCGAAGGGTGCTCGACCATCCTGTTCGGCTCCGCCGCCGAGGCCCCGCGCGCCGCAGCCGCCCTCCGGCTCACGGCCCCCGACCTGCTGCGCACCGGCGTACTGGACGCCGTCGTCCCCGAGCCCGAGGGCGGCGCGCACACCGACCCGCTGCGGACGGCCGACGCCGTGCGCGACGCCCTCGTCACCGTCCTCGACCGGCTGTCCCACCTCACCCCGCAGCAGCTGGTCGAGCACCGCCATGCCCGCTTCCGCCGCTTCGGCACCCCTGCCGAGCCGTCCTCGACCCTGCCCGGAGAGTCCCGATGACCACAGCGGAATCCCCCGTGTCCCCGGTGTCCCCCGTCGTGTCCCTGCCCGACCCGCAGGACGGTCCCGTGCCCGCCGCCCAGACCGAGCCCTCCGCCCAGGCCCCCGGGGAGCCGCAGGCCCCGCTCGTGCGCGAGCTGCGCGAGCAGGCCCTGAAGCTCGTGGAGGAACTGGAGGGGCCGGTGCGCCGGGTCGCGCTGACCGCCGGTTCCTGCACCGTTGAGGTGGAGTGGGCCGCCGGCCCGGCCCCGGCCCCGGCGCCGGTCCTCGCCGCCGCGGTGCCGGCGGCCGCCCCCGCACCGGTACTCACCACCGCCGCGCCCGCCCCGGTGCCCGCCACCGCCGCGCCCGCCCCGGCGGCGGAACCCGCCGCAGGGGCTCCCGCCGCGCAGCCCGCGGACGCGTCCCCGGCACCCGCGCCGCACCAGGTCACCGCGCCCCTGGTCGGCACGTTCTACCGCGCCGCGGAGCCGGGCGCCGACCCGTTCGTGGCGGTCGGCGACCTGGTCGAGCCGGGGCAGCAGCTGGGCATCGTCGAGGCGATGAAGCTCATGAACGCCATCACCGCCGACATCCGGGGCCGGGTCACCGCCGTCCACCCCGCCGACGGCGAGATCGTCGAGTACGACCAGCCGCTGTTCGACATCGTGCCCGTCGCGGACGACGAGGCGTAGGAGGGCCACCGTGTTCCGGAAGATCCTCATCGCCAACCGCGGCGAGATCGCGGTCCGGGTGATCCGCGCCTGCAAGGAGCTGGGCATCGGCACCGTCGCGGTGTACTCCAGCGCCGACGCGGAGTCGGAGCATGTGCGCCTGGCCGACGAGGCCGTGCACATCGGGCCCGCGCCCTCGGCGGGCAGCTACCTGAACATCCCCAACATCATCGGCGCCGCGCTGCGCACCGGCGCGGAGGCCGTCCACCCCGGCTACGGCTTCCTGTCCGAGGACCCGTACTTCGCGGAGATCTGCGCCGAGGACGGCATCACCTTCATCGGACCGCCGCCCGAGGTGATGGAGAAGGTGGGCGACAAGGCCGTCGCCCGGCGGCTGATGAGCGAGGCCGGCCTGCCGCTCCTGCCGGGCACCACCGAGCCGGTGCCGACCCTGGACCGGGCGCATGAGATCGCCGACGAGATCGGCTACCCGGTCATCATCAAGGCGGCGGCGGGCGGCGGCGGCCGGGGCATCAGCGTCGTCCACCGCCGTGCCGACCTGCGCAGCGCCTACCAGACGACCCGGGCCGGCGCCCAGGCGGTCTTCCGCAACAGCGACGTGTACATGGAGCGGTACCTGCCCGGGGCCCGCCATATCGAGGTGCAGGTGGTGTGCGACGCGCACGGCGGCGCCGTCCACCTGGGCGAGCGGGACTGCTCGGTGCAGCGGCGCCACCAGAAGCTGATCGAGGAGGCGCCCTCCCCGTCCGTCGACCCCGAGCTGCGCGAGCGCATCGGCGAGGCCGCCGTGCGCGGCGCCCGGGCCGTCGGCTACCAGGGCGCGGGCACGATGGAGTTCCTGCTCGACGACGAGGGACGGTTCTGGTTCATGGAGATGAACGCCCGCATCCAGGTCGAGCACCCGGTCACCGAGATGGTCACCGGCGTCGACCTGATCCAGGAACAGATCCGCGTCGCCGCCGGTCTGCCGCTGTCCGTCGGCCAGTCCGACGTCCACCTCACCGGGCACGCCATCGAGTGCCGCGTCAACGCCGAGGACCCGGAACGGGACTTCGCGCCCGCGCCCGGCCGGCTGGAGCACCTGGTGTGGCCCGGCGGTCCCTGGACCCGCGTCGACACGCACTGCCGTCCCGGCGACCGCGTACCACCCCACTACGACTCGATGATCGCCAAGCTGATCGTGTGGGGGCGCGACCGCGACACGGCCCTGGCCCGGATGGAACGGGCCCTCGGCGAGCTGCGCGCCGAGGGCCCGGGGCTGCGCACCACCGTCCCCTTCCACCGCAAGGTCCTGGCCCACCCGGAGTTCCGCAAGGGCACCCACACCACGGCCTTCCTGCAGACCGCCTTCCTGTCGGACCGGACCGCGGGAGGGGCCGGTGCCGGGCCCTGACCGCTGCCTGTGGCTGCTGCCCGAGCCCGCGGCCGACGCGTTCACCGCGCGGCTCGGCGGCCCGGCCCTGCTCAGCGCGGAGGAACAGGCCGAGTGGGCGCGCAAGCGCACCGGCGCGGCCCGCCGCCGCTACCTCGCAGCCCGGCTGCTCGCCCGCCACGCCCTCACCGCCGCCTCCGGCTGGCCGCTTTCCGCATGGCGGTTCCGCCGGACCGAACACGGCAGGCCGGAGCCCGAACCCGGAGGCCACGGACTGCGGTTCAACCTGTCCCACACCGACGGGCTGATCGCCTGCGTGGTCACCGGGCACGGCCGGGCCTGCGGGGTGGACGTGGAGCGCTCGCCCGCCGGGCCGGACGCGGTGACGTATCTGCCGCCCCACTTCGCCGCCGAGGAGCGCGCCGATCTCGCCGCCGCCGGACCGGACCAGCGGGCCGACCGGGTCGCCGCGTACTGGGTGCTGAAGGAGGCGTACGCGAAGGCGCTCGGCACCGGTCTGCGCTCGGCGCTGTCCACGTACGCCTTCACCGGCCTGGCCGACGGGTTGATCCGGCTGCGCGACGGCGGGCGGCCCGCGTCCGGCGGCCGGTGGCAGTTCGACCTGATCCGTCCAGGACCCGGTCATGTGCTCGCCGTGGCGGCCGAGCACGCGGCACCGGACGGCCTGCGCACGGTCACCGTCACCGGCTGACCCCTCGTCAGATCCTTTCACCGAACACGCCAAGGAGCCCCGCCATGTCCCCCAAGCCCCGTGTCGCCGTCGTCGGCGGCGGAGTCGCCGGTCTCTCCGCCGCCTACGCCCTGCGCGAGCACGCCGAGATCACCCTCTACGAGCGCGAGCCCCACGTCGGTGGCCACGCCCACACCGTCGAGGTCGAGGACCAGGGCCGGACCCTGGGCATCGACACCGCGTTCGTGGTCTTCAACCGGCCCGCCTACCCCAACCTGAGCGCCTTCTTCGACGAGTTGGGCGTCGAGGACGAGCGGCTGCTCAGCGGGTTCCACTTCTTCGACCGCGACACCGGCGTGCTGTTCGGCAGCGACGAGATGGAACTGCCGGCCGAGGAGGTCGCGGCACGCTACCCGGAGGAGTTCCGCACCGTCTTCCACGAGGTGCGCCGCTTCCACGAGGAGGGCCGCAGGGACTTCCTGCGCAAGCGCACCGACATCCCCCTGGGCGAGTACCTCGACCGGGGCGGCTACAGCGAGGCGTTCCGCTACGGCTACTTCATCCTGTTGTGCAGCGCGGTGTGGTCGGTGCCCGCCGAGCTGATCTGGGAGATACCGGCCAGCACGGTGCTGGCGTTCTTCATGGCCCACGACGAGGGCGGCCTCGGCGGCCGGCGGGTCGACTGGCGTACGGTCCGGGGCGGTTCGGTCTCCTACGTGCGCAGGGCCGTGGCCGCCATCGACCCCAAGCTGCGGCTGTCCGAGCCGGTCACCGCGGTCCACGAGGCGGCGGACGGCGTCACCGTGACCACCCCGTCCGGCTCGGAGCGCTTCGACCACGCGATCGTCGCCACCCACGCCGACCAGACCCGGGCCCTGCTGACGAACCCGACCCCGCGCCAGCGCGAGCTCCTCGCCCCCCTCCGCTACCACGCCTCACAGGTCGTCCTGCACACCGACGCCTCCGTGATGTCGGCCGAGCGGTCCCGCTGGGAGGCCTGGAACTACGGCAAGGTCACCGTCGACGGGCAGGTGCGGACGTACGTCGCGTACTACATGAACAAGCTGCACAACTTCGACTCGCGGACCGACTACTTCGTCACCCTCGACTACCCGCTGCCCCTGCGCGAGGAGTGCGTCATCCGCAGCTTCCGCTACGAGCACCCGGTCATCGACATGGCGATGCGCGGCGCGCAGCGGACGATCTACGAGGTCAACGAGGGGACCCGGGTCAAGCTCTGCGGGTCCTACTTCCACTCCAAGCAGCAGTTCTGGGACCAGATCGGCTCCCACGAGGCCGCGTTCTCCTCCGGCCGGGAGGCAGCCGCCCAACTCCTCCGGGAACTGGGCCACAGCGGGGCCTGACCGGCGGGGACCACCGGTCTGGAACGACGACACGGACTGCCCGTGCGGGCCGGTGGTACGGACTGGCGGTCCGGGGCGCCGGCACGGACCGCCCGCGCCGGCCCGCCGCACGACCTCCCTGTCCGGGCTGCCGGTCCGGACCACCGCTACGTGCCGACCGCACCG
>NZ_JBFATS010000015.1:75108-204464 GCF_040678435.1 Streptomyces sp. NPDC052682
CCGCCTACCGGCCGGCGCCACCGGCGCGAACCGCCCGCACGGGCCGGTCGTACGGGCTGCCCGTACGGACAGGCGATACGGGCTGCAGGTCCGGGCCACCGGCAGGGGCTGCTGGTTCAGGCGGGAGTTATGGACCACCGGCCCGGTCCGGGCCACCGGCGCGGACCCGCCCGCACGGGCCCGCCGCACGAGCACCCTGTCCGGACCACCGCTACGTGCCGACCGCACCGCCTACCGGCCGGCGCCACCGGCGCGAACCGCCCGCACGGGCCGGTCGTACGGGCTGCCCGTACGGACAGGCGATACGGGCTGCAGGTCCGGGTCGGCCGCACCGACCAACGGTCCGGGCCACCGGCACGGGCTGCTGGTTCAGGTCGGAGTTATGGACCACCGGCCCGGTCCGGGCCACCGGCGCGGACCCGCCCGCACGGGCCCGCAGCGCGAACTGCGTGTACGGACCGCCGGTCCGGAGCGGCGGTCCGGGCCTCCCCGGACGGAGTCGGGGGCCCGTGCGAACCCGGCGCCGGTCAGCCGTCGCTGTAGCGGCGGGCGGACTCGTGTTCCTGGGCCATGCGGCGCAGGGCCAGCAGGGCGGGTTCCAGCAGGACGGTGAGC
The DNA here is from genome assembly GCF_040678435.1 of Streptomyces sp. NPDC052682. Lineage (NCBI taxonomy): Bacteria > Bacillati > Actinomycetota > Actinomycetes > Kitasatosporales > Streptomycetaceae > Streptomyces > Streptomyces sp. NPDC052682. The sequence continues at coordinate 75,724 of NZ_JBFATS010000015.1, forward strand.
AGTACGGCCCGCTCGGCGAGCTCCAGCGGATCCTCCACCCCGCCGAGCTGATCGAGATCGAGCGCGGCGGTCCGCTCGGCGAGCTCCGCGTACGGCAGGAGCGCGCGCCAGTCCTCGACCGCGCCGAGCCTGCGCAGCGTGGCGAGGGTCTCGGCGAGGTCGGCCCGGGCCGGAGCCGCCCCGTGCACCTGCCAGCCCATCTCCTCCACCAGGGCGTCGACGCCGGCGAGTTCGGCGCTGTCCTCCTGCGGCTCGTCCGCCAGGCGGATCGCGCCGAGGGCGAGGCCGAGGACCCGGTGGATGTCCTCCGGGTCCTCGGACAGGGCGGCCAGCAGCTCCCGCGTCGTGCTGACCGACAGGCCCCGCGCGCCGATCAGCGCACGGATCAGGCGCAGCCGGCGCAGGTGGTGTTCGTCGTACTCGGCCTGGGTGGCGGTGACCAGCCGGCCGGGCGGCAGGAGCCCTTCCCGGATGTAGTACTTGATGCTGGCCACGGACACGCCGCTGTGCCGGCTGAGTTCCGCCAGACGCATCGGATCGGCTCCTTCCGTCACCCCTAGCCATTGGATAGTTCCACTGTCTATCATGGATAGCGGCGCTACCCAACCAGTCGATCCGAGAAGGACGCAGCCGTGCCCACACTCCCCTGGACCACCATCACCCAGCCCCCGCCCGGCGCGCGGGCCGTCGTCATGGCCTCCCGCTTCGAGGTGCGCTCCCTGCGTGACGTCCCGCGCTTCTTCCTGCGCTCCCTGGCCGCGTGGCGGCAGGTGCGCAGCGCACCGGGCGGCTTCGGGGCGTCACTGATCGCCGAGCCGCTGAAGCGCACGTTCTGGACCCTGTCGGCCTGGTCGGACCGGGACGCCCTGTACGCCTACGCGCGGACCGAGCCGCACCGGTCGATCATGACGAGCCTGCGGCCCACCATGCGCGAGTCGGTCTTCACCTTCTGGCAGGTGCCGGCCGGTGACCTGCCCATCGACTGGGCCGACGCCCGGCGCCGCCTCGCCGAGGAGCAGCGCACCCGGGCGGCCGGGGCCGACGCTGCGGAACCCGGCGGCACGGCCCCGGGCGGGGGCGGCCCGTCAGCCGCCTGAGTCCGGCATCCCGCAGCCACCCCGGGCCCACTCCCGCACGTACTCCATGTCCATGTCCAAGGAGTCCACCGTCATGACACTGTCCGAACAGCGCCCGGACGCCCCGGCAGCCGACGAGGGCCGGGCGGGCCGGCGCGTACCCCTGTGGGTCGCCATCGTCGCGTGCAGCGTCCCCATGTTCATGGTGGCGCTCGACAACCTCGTCGTCTCGACCGCCCTGCACACCCTCGCGGTCGACCTGAAGGCGTCCACCGAGGACCTGCAGTGGTTCGTGAACGCCTACGTGCTGAGCTTCTCCTGCCTGCTGATGACCGGCGCGGCGGTCGGCGACCGGTTCGGCCGCCGCCGCGTGTTCGTCCTGGGGATCGCCCTGTTCACCCTGGCCTCGGTCGGCTGCGGGCTCGCCACGACCAGCGGGGAACTGATCGCCGCCCGCGCGGTCCAGGGCGTCGGCGCCGCCGCCGTGATGCCGCTGTCCCTGACCCTGCTCTCCCACGCCGTGCCGGACCGGCTGCGCGGGCTGGCGCTCGGCCTGTGGTCCGCGGTGAGCGGAGCGGCCGTGGCCCTGGGCCCGGTGGTCGGCGGCGCCGTCCTGGAGGGCATGGACTGGCAGTGGATCTTCTGGATCAACATCCCGGTGGGTATCGTCGCCATCCCGCTGGTCCTGGTCGCCCTGCGCGAGAGCTCCCTGGAGGGCGTCGGCATCGACCTCGTGGGCATGGTGCTGGCGGCGGCGGGCCTGTTCGCCGTGGTGTGGGGCATCGTGCACGGCGAGCCGGACGGCTGGACCTCCACCGGGGTGCTGACCGCGTTCGCCGCGGGGGCCGTGCTGCTCGCCGTCTTCGTCGCGTGGGAGCGCCGGGTCCGCGACCCGATGCTGCCGATCGACTTCTACCGGGTGCGCTCCTTCACCCTCACCAACGTCGTCTCCGCGGCCATGTACTTCGGGGTCTTCGGATCGATCTTCCTGCTCTCCCAGTACCTGCAGATCGCGCCGCCGCGCACTCCGCTCGAGGCGGGCGTGCGGACCCTGGCCTGGACCCTGATGCCGATGTTCGTCGCCCCCGTGGCCGGTGCCCTCACCGACCGGGTCGGCGGCGGCCGGCTGATGGCCCTCGGCCTGCTCCTCCAGGGCGTGGGCCTGGCCTGGATCAACCTGGTGGCCGGCACGGACACCCCGTACTCCCACCTCGTGGCCCCGATGGTCGTCGCCGGCATCGGCATGGGCTTCGTCTTCGCCCCGACGGCGGCGGTGGTGCTCTCCTCGGTGAGCCGGGACCACGCCGGGAAGGCCTCCGGCGCCAACACCACCGTCCGTGAGGTCGGCGGCGCCCTCGGCATCGCCGTACTCAGCACGGTGTTCGTGGCGCACGGCGGCACGGCCACGCCGCAGCAGTTCGTCGACGGACTGCACCCGGCGATCTGGGCCGGCGTCGCGGTCGTCCTCGCCGGAGCCGTTTGCGCGCTCGGCATCCCGCACCCCGCACGGCAGGGCACGTCATCCGACTCGCCCGCGGCGGACACACCGACCCGAGCGACCGCACCCACCAACGGCACCAAGGCCGCGGCCACCGGCCGCAACTGACGCGCCCCGCGCCTGTCCCGTACCCAGGGGTGTCGCGACAGCCCCGCCCGCCTCGCGACACCCCCTCGCACGCGGCTCCGGCCGCCGGCAACCATGCCCACCCACAGCGCCAAGCGGCACCACCGAGCACGGGTGCCCCCGACCGCACCACGGCCGAGACGCGGGCCACGCGGACCGCGCCACGGCCCGGGCGCCGACCACCGGCACCGGATAACGCCGACCGTCCCCTGCCCCATCACCCAGGCCATGTGCGACAGCCCGCCCGCCTCGCGACACCCCCTCGCACGGGACTCCGGCCGTCGGCGACCATGCCCACCCACAGCGCCAACGGCACCACCGGGCCCGGGCGACGCCACCGCGCCACGGCTGAGACCACCGGACACGGGCAACGCCGACCGCACCACGGCCGAGACGCGAGTGAGCGGACCGCACCACGGCCGAGACCACCGAGCACGGGTGCCGCCGACCTGGCCGGCGGACCTACGCGCGGCTGAATCCCCTCACCCCGTCACTCCCCCACCGGCAGAACATCCGGCGAGAGCGCGCCCGGCAGCACCGTGCCGCTCGTCATCCGGCGCCGGTGGTGGCGTCGGCACAGCACCTCGTAGCCGACCTCCGCCGCGGGGCTGTTGACGTCTCCGACCACCACCTGCTCGCCTTCCACCACCATCCGGCCGTTCACCGTACGGGCGTTGTGCGTGGCCCGCGCGCCGCACCAGCACATCGCCTCCACCTGGAGGGTCTCGATCCGGTCGGCCAGCTCGATCAGCCGCTGGGAACCGGGGAAGAGCTTGGTGCGGAAGTCGGTGGTGATGCCGAAGGCGAAGACGTCGAGCTCCAGGTCGTCCACCACCCGCGCCAGCTGGTCTATCTGTTCCGGCGCCAGGAACTGCGCCTCGTCCACGATCAGGTAGTCCACCTTGCCGCCCTGCGACAGCTCGCGCACGACGTAGGCGTACAGGTCCAGGCCGGGCGCCGCCTCCACCGCGTCCGTCACCAGGCCCAGGCGCGAGGAGAGCTTCCCCTCCCCCGCGCGGTCGTCCCGGGCGAAGATCAAACCCTGCAGGCCCCTCGAGGACCGGTTGTGCTCGATCTGGAGAGCCAGCGTCGACTTCCCGCAGTCCATCGTTCCGGAGAAGAACACCAGCTCGGGCATGGGAATGTGAGCACCTTTCGGCGAGGACGTGGTCTGCGGGACTTCAGGAGCGTACTTCGAGCAGGGGAACGAGCTGCTCGGCAGGGGTCATCGAACCGTGGTTGCCGACCATCGCCGACTCCTTCGGCTCCCGCTCGGAGGCGATGATCAGCACGTCGTCCCGCGCGGCGGCGACCACGTCGCCGATCCGGCCGTACACCCGCTCGTCGATGCGCGGGCCGAACCAGCCCGCCGCGATCGCCTCGTCCCGCGAGGCCACCCAGAACTGCTCGCCGAGCACCTCGCGCCAGCAGGTCAGCACGTCGTTCTCGGCGCCCGGCAGCGCGTAGACGTGCCGGGCCCGGCCCTCGCCGCCGAGCAGGGCGACCCCGGCGCGCAGCTCCCAGTCCTCGTCGAAGTCGATGCGGTGCTGCTCGTCGAAGGGGACGTCGAGCATGCCGTGGTCGGCGGTGACGTACAGCGCGCTGCGCGGCGGGAGCTGTTCGGCCAGCCGCTGGACCAGGCGGTCGACGTACATGAGCTGGCCGCGCCAGGTGTCGGAGTCGACGCCGTAGCGGTGTCCGGCGCCGTCGACCTCGGCGTAGTACGTGTAGACCAGGGACCGGTCGGCCGCGGCGAGTTGCTCGGCGGCAAGGTCCACGCGCTCCTCTCCGGTCAGCCGCCCGTGGAAGCTGCCGCCGCTGAGCGCGACCTTGGTCAGCGGGGTGCTCTCGAAGGAGGGCGAGGTGACCTGGGAGGTGTGCACGCCCGCCTCGTGGGCCCGCTGGAAGACCGTCGGGTACGGCTGCCAGACGCCCGGCTCGGTCCACGGCTGCCAGCGCAGCTGGTTCATCAGCTCGCCGGTTGCGGGGTTGCGCACGGTGTAGCCGGGCAGGCCGTGCGCGCCGGGCGGCAGGCCGGTGCCGATGGAGGCCAGGGAGACCGCGGTGGTCGCCGGGTACCCGGCGGTCAGCGGACGCCCGGTGCCGCCGCGCGAACTGGCGAGCAGCGAGGTCATGAAGGGGGCGTCCTCGGGGTGCGCGCGCAGCTGCTCCCAGCCGAGGCCGTCGATCAGGAACACGCAGTTCCGGTCGGCGGGGACGAGCTCCGGGATGGTGGCCGTCATGCCGGGTACGCCCATGCCGGCCGCCAGCGTGGGCAGGAGGTCGGCGAGCGAGCCGGAGCCGTACTCCGGCACCGGGGCGGAGTCGACGGCGAGCGGCTCCGGGTGGTGGTCCCAGGCGGTGAGGTGCGCCATCAGCGGGCGGGGTCCGCGGTCGCCTCGGAGAGGGCCTGGGCGAAGGCGAGCGCCTGGCGCACGGTCTCCGGGCCGTCCCCGGCCTCGCTGACGCGCAGGCTGAGGTCGTCCGCCGTGGAGTTGCCCGTGTAGCCGTGGTCGGCCTCGCAGTTGGGGTCGCCGCAGGCGGCGGGCTCCAGGTCGATGCGGGAGACGGCACCCCAGCCGATGGTGAGCACCACCTCGCGCGGCAGCGTGCCCGGCTTGTACTGCTCGGGGTTGGCGACCACACGGCTGACCACGATCGACGAGATCCGGCTGAGCTTCACGGACTCCGTGGACGTCGTGGCGTACGGCGTCGGGGAGGTGTCGTCGGCGGCCTGCTCGTCGGTGTGGCTGACGATGAAGCGGTTGTCGGTCAGGACGAGCACGGTCACGTGCCGTCGCACCTCGTTCTGGTCGAACGTGGTCTCCTGGTGGACCAGGTACGACCGGATGGGCTCGCCGCCCACGGCGGCCTCCACCGCCTCGGCCACGAGAGCCGGGTAGTAGCCGCTGCGCTCGATCGCCGCACGCAGCCCCTGGGTCGTCGTACTGGTCTTGGCCATGACGCCCATCCTACGGGGGAGCACTGACTGCGAGGGACCGCTCACACCGTCCGCGTTTCCCCGGCCCCGGGTCAGTACGCCGGGAGTGTGCGCGGGCCGAGGTCGTCGCGGGCGGGCGGGGGTGCCAGGCGCACTGAGGCGCCGAGCACGCTCAGGCCGCGCGGGGCGACGACGACCGGCTCCAGGGTGACGGCGACGACCTCGGGGTGGTCGTCGACCAGCCGGGACACGCGCAGCAGCAGCTCCTCCAGGGCGGGCGTGTCGACCGGCGCCGAGCCGCGCCAGCCGAACAGCAGCGGAGCCGTGCGGATGGAGCGGATCAGGGAGGCCGCCTCCCGGTCGGTGACCGGGATCAGCCGGTGCGCCATGTCCCCGAGCAGCTGGGAGGCGGCTCCGGCGAGCCCGAAGGAGAGCACCGCTCCGGCCGCGGGGTCGATGACGGCCCGTACGACGGTGTCGACGCCGCGCGGTGCCATGCGCTGCACCACCGGGCGCAGCTCCTCCGGCTTCCCGAACAGGCCGGTCAGTTCGGTGTAGGCCCGGCGCAGTTGGTCCTCGTCGGCGAGGTCGAGGCGGACGCCGCCCAGGTCGGCGCGGTGCCGCAGGTGCGGGGCGGTGGCCTTCAGGGCGACGGGGTAGCCGAGGGTGCGGGCGGCCTCGGCGGCGGCGTCGGGGGTGGGGGCGGGCAGGGCGCGGTGGACGTCGATGCCGTAGGTGCCGAGCAGGTCGCAGGTCGCCTCGGTGCTGAGTGTGAGGCCCTGGCCGCGCGAGAGCAGCCGGCCGATCAGCCCGGCGGCGCCCTTCTCGTCGATGTCCTCGTACTCGGGCACCCTGCCGGGGTCGGCCGCCTCGCGCCGCCACTGGGCGTACGACACGGCCTGGGCGAGGGCGCGCACGGCGCGTTCGGCGGCGGGGTAGGCGGGGATGGGGTGGGTCCCGTCGGGGGGCCGCACAGCGGTGGGCATGCGCTCCCCGGGCCGGAAGGGGTGGTCGGGGGGTGCCACGACGGCCTGCGGGGCGGTGCTGGCCGCGGCCGACAGGGCCTCGGCGAGGCCGCCGAGCTCCACGTGGACCACCAGGACCGGTTTGGCGGGGACCGCGGCGGCGGCCGACCGCAGGGCCTCGGCGAGGGCGGCGTCGCCGGCCGTCGTCCCCTCCCCGACCGCCGGGATCGCCGTGACGACCGCCGCGTCGCAGGTGTCGTCGGCCAGGGCCCGGGAGAGGGCCGCGTGGAAGTCGGCCGGGGTGGCGGCCGTGGTCAGGTCCAGCGGGCGGTGCGGGCGCAGGCCTTCGGCGAGGCAGGCGTCGTAGGTGAGCAGGCCCAGCGACTCGGAGTTGCCGAGGATCGCCACCCGGGGGCCGTCCGGCAGGGGCTGGCGGGCGAGCAGCAGGCCCGCGTCGACGAGCTCGGTGATGGTGTCGACCCGGATTACCCCGGCCTGCCGCAGCAGCGCCGAGACGGTGGCGTGCGGCAGCCGGGTGGCCCGTACGGCGTGGCCCTGGGGGGCCGCCCCGTGCCGCGCGCCCTGGACGACGACCAGGGGCTTGGCGGCGGCCGTGCGCCGGGCGAGGCGGGTGAACTTGCGGGGGTTGCCGATGGACTCCAGGTACATCAGGACCACGTCGGTGTCGGGGTCCTCGTGCCAGTACTGGAGGAGGTCGTTGCCGGAGACGTCGGCCCGGTTGCCGGAGGAGACGAAGGTGGACACACCAGTGACGCCGGTTACCCCTCCGCCGCGGCGGTGCAGACGGGACAGCAGGGCGATGCCGATGGCGCCGGACTGGGCGAACAGGCCGATGCGGCCCGGCCGGGGCAGCTGGGGGGCGAGGGAGGCGTTGAGCCGCACCCGGGGGGAGGTGTTGATGATCCCGAAGGCGTTGGGACCGATGATCCGCATGCCGTACGCGCGCGCGTGCCGCACCAGGGCGCGCTGCCGTTCGCGCCCCTCGGGCCCGCTCTCGGCGTACCCGGCGGAGACCACGACGAGCCCCTGCACGCCGTGTTCGCCGCACTCGGTGACGACCTGGGGGACGTGCTCGGCCGGGACGGCGACGACCGCGAGGTCGACGGGGCCGTCGATGTCCCGCACCGAGCGGTGCGCGGGCACCCCGTCGAGCTCCTTGAGGTCCCCGGGGAAGGCCCGGTTCACGGCGTACAGCCGGCCGGTGAACCCGGCGTCCCGGAGGTTGTCCAGCACGCTGCGGCCCACGCCGCCGGGCGCGCGGCCGGTGCCGACGACGGCGACCGAGCCGGGGGCGAGCAGGCGCTGCACGGACCGTGCCTCGGCGCGCTGTTCGCGCGCGTACTGCACGGCCAGGGAGCGGTCGGTGGGTTCGAGGTCGAACTCCAGGCGGACCACGCCGTCCTCGAAACTGCGCTTCTGGGTGTACCCGGCGTCCGTGAACACCTTGATCATCTTGGTGTTGGCGGGCAGCACCTCGGCGGCGAAGCGGCGGATGCCGCGCTCCCGGGCGACGGCGGCGATGTGTTCCAGGAGGGCGGAGGCGACGCCCCGGCCCTGGTGGGCGTCCTGGACGAGGAAGGCGACCTCGGCCTCGTCGGCGGGTGCGGAGGCGGGCATTCCGTCGGAGCCGATCCGGTCGTAGCGTACGGTGGCGATGAACTCGCCGCCGACCGTGGCCGCGAGTCCCACCCGGTCCACAAAGTCGTGGTGCGTGAAGCGGTGGACGTCCTTCGCGGACAGGCGCGGGTAGGGCGCGAAGAAGCGGTAGTACTTCGACTCGTCCGACACCTGCTCGTAGAAGCTGACCAGACGGTCCGCGTCATCAACGGTGATGGGGCGGATGCGTGCGGTGCCGCCGTCGCGCAGCACCACGTCGGCTTCCCAGTGGGCGGGGTACTCGTGCCGGTCCGACGAGGTCTGCATGGGCCCCAGCGTACGGCTCGCGTCCGGCAACGGCGCGGGGCACTCTGTGAGGGCGCAGTTCCGGGCCGAGGCCGCGGCCCGGACGCCACCTTCCGGTCAGGACACGGATCTGGCCGGGGTGCTTCACGTGTGGAAAAATGGTCTAGACAACCCTGAACACTCGAAGGGCAGCAACACATGGCTGAGCGCCGCGTCAACGTCGGCTGGGCCGAGGGCCTCCACGCCCGCCCCGCCTCCATCTTCGTCCGAGCCGCCACGGCCGCAGGCGTCCCGGTGACGATCGCCAAGGCAGGCGGTACCCCTGTCAACGCGGCCTCCATGCTGGCCGTCCTGGGCCTGGGCGCCCAGGGCGGCGAGGAGATCGTCCTCGCCTCCGACGCCGAGGGCGCGGACGCCGCCCTGGACCGGCTGGCCAAGCTGGTCTCGGAGGGTCTCGAGGAGCTTCCCGAGACCGTCTGAGCCACCGCGCCGGCACAGAGGAGCCGCGTCGCCTGCGGGCGGCGCGGCTCTTTCACGTCCGGCAACCGGAATTCACCGGCACGGCAACAGGCCGACACGGCAAAAGGACAGCTTGACAAAAGGACGTGCGGCAAAAGGGCAGCGCAGTAAAAGGGCAGCAAAAACGAACCCCGCCGAATAACCCTTCTTTGTATACGGCTCCCGCGTTAATGCCGCAGGCTCGGCGTGTGTACGGCACGTTGCGAATTCCTCACACGGTCGCCGCCGGAGGCGAATCGCAGCCGGTGCGCGGCGCCGGCGCGCTCGGTGTGCAGCGCCGTGAGCGCCCGCGCGCGCTCCCCGTCGCCGCGCGCCACGGCGTCCACGATCGCCCCGTGCTCGGCCCAGGTCTCCACGGGGTCGGCCGGCGCCTCCACCGCGTACATCCAGGTGATCTTGTGGCGCAGCTGGGTCAGCAGCGACGTCAGGGCGGGGCTGCCGCAGGCCTGGGCGAGCGTCTCGTGGAACCAGCCGCCGAGGGAGCGCAGGTCGTCGCTGTTGCCCCGGCGGGCGCGCTCCTGCCCCAGCCGCACCAGGCCGCGCAGCACCTTCAGATGGGCCTCGGTGCGGCGCTGGGCGGCCCGGCAGGCGCCGAGCGGTTCCAGGAGCAGGCGCATCTCCAGCAGGTCGGCGGCCTCCTGCTCGGTGGGCTCCGCCACGCACGCGCCCGCGTGCCGCCGGGTCACCACGAAGCCCTCGGCCTCCAGGGTGCGCAGGGCCTCGCGGACGGGGACGCGGGAGACGCCGTAGCGACGCGCGAGGAGTTCCTCGGTGAGCCGGCTGCCGCGCTCGTAGACACCGGCGACGATGTCGTCCCGGATCGCGGTACACACCGAGTGCGCCGGAATACGCATGACCGACCTCCGCCTTAATCCCCGTGAAACGTCGACGATGGACGTGTGTTCCGTGACTCTATTGCAATGAGCCGGAATTTCCGACGGCGGGCCGGAATCCATGGATATTTTTTGGACAGCACGGCGTGCGAAACGGCGAAAGCCCCGGCTCGGGAGCCGGGGCCTTGCGGTACGGACCGTGCGGGTCGGACCTGCGCGCCTCAGACGTGCACGCCGTGCGAGCGCAGGTACGCCACGGGGTCGATGTCCGAGCCGTACTCCGGGGTCGTACGGGCCTCGAAGTGCAGGTGCGGTCCGGTGACGTTGCCGGTCGCGCCGGACAGGCCGATCTGCTGCCCGGGGGTGACCTGCTGGCCCACCGAGACGCCGATCGAGGACAGGTGCCCGTACTGGGTGTAGGTGCCGTCGTGCATCTTGATCACGACCTGGTTGCCGTACGCGCCGCCCCAGCCGGCCTCGACGACGGTGCCCGCGCCGACGGCGTGGACGGGGGTGCCGGTGGCGGCGTGGAAGTCGACGCCGGTGTGGCTGCCGGAGGACCACAGGCCGCTGCTGGCCCGGTAGCCGGTGGAGACGTACGAGCCGGAGATGGGCGGCACGAAGGTGTTCAGACGCTTGCGCTCGGCCTCGCGGGCGGCGCGCTCCTTGGCATCGCGGGCCTCCTTGGCCGCCTCGGCGGCCCGCTTGCGGGCGTCCTCCTCGGCCTTCTTGCGCGCGGCGGCCTCCTCGGCGGCCTGCTGCTGGGCGGCGGCCTGGGCGTCGATCTCGTCGGCGACGGAGCCGCCGAGGGTGACGACCGGGGTGAGGCCGGTCTGCTGCGGGGCGGGCTCGGCGGCGAACGCCGGGGCCGCGACGGTGCCGATGACGCCGGTGGTGGCGAGGGCCGCGACGCCCGCCGCGCGGGCGGTGCCGCGCTGCATGCGGGTGGGACGACGGTGCTTGCCTGCGGGCTTGCGTGCGGCGCGCGTGAACGCCATGAAGTGTGCTGGTCCTTTCCTTCCCTCTCGCCTACCGGGTTAGCTGACGGGTTCGGAGCAGGAAGGTCTCCTACGGGCCCCCTCGCGGTGTGCGCGGGCGCCCGATTCACCCCAGGGACGTGGTGGGTCCCCGGCTCCCCTGGCTCGCGCCGTACGGGGACTCGGCGATGACTGTCCGCTGCCGCGGGTGCGGCGCACTGCCTGACGGACAGCCCGGACGAAGCTAAACGGGACGCGTTTCAATCCCCAAACGGAACGCGGCTTTTGTAGCGCATCCCACAGGGCAGACAGGCAACCTCCGCCCCAATTCGGGCATAAGGGGGCCCTGGTGACAGGCACGCCACCAGGGCCTCCACGCGCGCGTGCCGCTACTCGGCGGCGACCACGCTGACTTGGCCGATACCGAGGGCCTCCACAGGCTCCTTGATCTGCGCCGCGTCACCCACCAGCACGGTCACCAGACGGTCCACCGGGAAGGCGTTCACGACCGCCGCGGTGGCCTCCACGGTGCCGGTCGCGGCGAGCTGCCGGTACAGCGCGGCCTGGTAGTCGTCGGGCAGGTGCTGCTCGACCTGGTCGGCCAGCGTGCTCGCGACGGCCGCGGCCGTCTCGTACTTCAGCGGCGCCACGCCCACCAGGTTCTGCACGGCCACGTCCCGCTCGGCGTCGGTGAGCCCGTCCTTGGCAAGCGTGCGCAGCACCTTGAACAGGTCGTCGAGCGCCGGGCCGGTGTTCGGGGTGTCGACGGAGCCGCTGATGGCGAGCATCGCGGCACCGGTGCCCTCCGCGGTGGACCGCAGGACCTGGGCGAACGACCGCACCCCGTAGGTGTAGCCCTTCTCCTCACGCAGCACGCGGTCCAGGCGGGAGGTGAGGGTGCCGCCGAGGCAGTACGTGCCGAGCACCTGGGCGGGCCACACGCGGTCGTGGCGGTCGGGGCCGATGCGGCCGATCAGCAGCTGCGTCTGGACGGCACCGGGACGGTCCACGATCACGACCCGGCCGGTGTCGTCGGCGGTCACCGGCGGCACGGGCCGCGGCTCGCCCGGCGAGCCGGTCCAGGAGCCGAGCGTGTCGGCGAGCAGCGCGTCCAGGTCGATGCCGGTGAGGTCGCCGACGACCACGGCGGTGGCCGTGGCGGGGCGCACGTGCCGCTCGTAGAAGGCGCGCACCGCCGCCGCGTCGATGGCCGCGACGGTCTCCTCGGTGCCCTGGCGCGGCCGCGACATGCGCGAGCCCGCCGGGAACAGCTCTTTGGACAGCTCCTTGGCGGCCCGCCGGGAGGGGTTGGCCAGCTCGTGCGGGATCTCGTCGAGGCGGTTGCGCACCAGCCGCTCGATCTCGCTGTCGGCGAAGGCGGGTGCCCGCAGGGCGTCGGCGACCAGGCCGAGCGCCTTGGCCAGGCGGGAGGCGGGCACTTCCAGGCTGAGGCGTACGCCGGGGTGGTCGGCGTGGGTGTCGAGGGTGGCGCCGCAGCGCTCCAGCTCGGCGGCGAACTCCTCGGCGGAGTGCTTGTCGGTGCCCTCCGAGAAGGCCCGCGCCATGATCGTGGCGACGCCGTCCAAGCCCGCGGGCTCGGCGTCCAGGGGCGCGTCCAGCAGCACCTCGACGGCGACGACCTGCTGGCCGGGGCGGTGGCAGCGCAGCACCGTCAGGCCGTTGCCGAGCGCACCGCGCTCGGGCGCCGGGAACGCCCACGGCTTGGGCTCGCCCGCCTGGGGCCGGGGGTGGAACTCCATCGTGGCGAGCTCGGTCACTTCGCCGCCTCCTCGTTGTCGTCGGTGGCTTCCACGGTCGCCGCGGACTCCGGGTCCTCGGTGCCTTCCACGTCCTCGGCGTGCTCGGGGGCGGTCGGCTCGTAGACCAGCACCGCGCGGTTGTCGGGCCGCAGCCGGGCCTGGGCGATCTCCCTGACCTCCTCGGGCGTCACCTCCAGCACGCGCTGGACGGCGGTGAGGGCGAGCTGCGGGTCGCCGAACAGCACGGCGTAGCGGCACAGTTCGTCGGCGCGGCCGGCGACCGTGCCGAGCCGGTCCAGCCACTCGCGCTCCAGCTGGGCCTGGGCGCGCTCCATCTCCTCCGCGGTGGGGCCCTCCTCGGCGAACCGGGCGAGCTCCTCGTCGATGGCGGCCTCGATCACGGGCACCTCGACATCGCCGGAGGTCTTCACGTCGAGCCAGCCCATGGAGGGCGCCCCGGCCAGCCGCAGCAGTCCGAACCCGGCCGCCACCGCCGTACGGTCGCGCCGCACGAGGCGGTTGTACAGGCGGGAGGACTCGCCGCCGCCGAGCACGGTGAGCGCCAGGTCGGCCGCGTCGCACGCGCGCGTGCCGTCGTGCGGCAGGCGGTAGGCGGCCATCAGGGCGCGGGCCGGGACCTCCTCCTCGACGACCTCGCGCAGCTGCGCGCCGATGGTGTCGGGCAGCGTGCCGTCGCGGGGCTCGGGCTTGCCGTCGTGGGCGGGGATGGAGCCGAAGTACTTCTCGATCCAGGCGAGCGTCTGCTCGGGGTCGATGTCGCCGACGACCGACAGCACCGCGTTGTTCGGCGCGTAGTAGGTGCGGAAGAACTGGCGGGCGTCCTCCAGGGTGGCCGCGTCCAGGTCCGCCATCGACCCGATCGGGGTGTGGTGGTAGGGGTGGCCCTCCGGGTAGACCAGCGCGGTCAGCTTCTCGAAGGCGGTGCCGTAGGGCACGTTGTCGTAGCGCTGGCGGCGCTCGTTCTTGACGACGTCCCGCTGGTTCTCCATCGACTCGTCGTCCAGGGCGGCGAGCAGGGAGCCCATGCGGTCGGCCTCCAGCCAGAGGGCGAGCTCCAGCTGGTGGGCGGGCATGGTCTCGAAGTAGTTGGTCCGCTCGAAGCTGGTGGTGCCGTTCAGCGAGCCGCCCGCGCCCTGGACGAGCTCGAAGTGGCCGTTGCCCTTGACCTGGGCGGAACCCTGGAACATCAGGTGCTCGAAAAGGTGAGCCAGGCCGGTACGCCCCTTGACTTCGTGGCGTGAGCCGACGTCGTACCAGAGGCACACCGCCGCGACCGGGGTCAGGTGGTCCTCGGAGAGCACCACGCGCAGGCCGTTGGCCAGGCGGTGCTCGGTCGCTGTCAGGCCCCCGGAGCCTGCCTGGGTGGTGGCCGTGTGACCCATGGGCATGTACGTCCCTTCGATCGCGGAGGCGGTCCTCGACACCGCCGTGTTCCTGCCGGTCCTGTCACTGTATGCAAGCGCGCGGAGCACCGGTGAAGTTCCCGGGCGGCGTACGCCGACAGCGAGAAGAGGGTTACGGCGTGCGAGGGCGTAGCCTTCGGCAGTGCCGGGCCGGTGCTGCGACGCCGGGTCCCCGGCCCGCGTTGTCAGTGGCTCGGTCCACAATGGTCCGCGTCAGATCCCCGTCAACCGCTTCAGCAAGGAGCCGGCAGCGATGGCCCGCCGCAGCACGAAGACCCCGCCGCCCGACGACGCGTACGAGGAGAAGATCCTCGACATCGACGTCGTCGACGAGATGCAGGGCTCCTTCCTCGAGTACGCGTACTCGGTCATCTACTCCCGCGCCCTGCCGGACGCCCGCGACGGACTGAAGCCGGTGCACCGCCGGATCGTCTACCAGATGAACGAGATGGGCCTGCGCCCCGACCGCGGCTACGTCAAGTGCGCCCGGGTCGTCGGCGAGGTCATGGGCAAGCTCCACCCGCACGGTGACGCGTCGATCTACGACGCCCTGGTGCGCATGGCCCAGCCCTTCTCCATGCGCGTCCCCCTGGTCGACGGGCACGGCAACTTCGGCTCGCTGGGCAACGACGACCCGCCGGCGGCCATGCGGTACACCGAGTGCCGGATGGCCGAGGCCACGGGATTGATGACGGAGTCGATCGACGAGGACACCGTCGACTTCCAGCCCAACTACGACGGCCAGGAGCGCGAGCCGGTGGCGCTGCCCGCCGCCTTTCCGAACCTGCTGGTCAACGGCGCCTCGGGCATCGCGGTCGGCATGGCGACGAACATGCCGCCGCACAACCTGCGCGAGGTGATCGCGGCCGCCCGCCACCTGATCCGGTACCCGAACGCCGATCTCGACGCCCTGATGAAGCACGTCCCCGGCCCCGACCTGCCCACCGGCGGCCGGATCGTCGGCCTGTCCGGCATCCGGGACGCGTACGAGACGGGCCGCGGCACGTTCAAGATGCGCGCGACGGTCACCGTGGAGAACGTCACGGCCCGCCGCAAGGGTCTCGTCGTCACCGAGCTGCCCTTCACGGTCGGCCCGGAGAAGGTCATCGCCAAGATCAAGGACCTGGTCGGGTCGAAGAAGCTCCAGGGCATCGCCGACGTCAAGGACCTCACCGACCGCCAGCACGGCCTGCGCCTGGTCATCGAGATCAAGAACGGCTTCGTGCCGGAGGCGGTCCTGGAGCAGCTGTACAAGCTGACCCCGATGGAGGAGTCCTTCGGCATCAACAACGTGGCCCTGGTGGACGGTCAGCCGCTCACGCTGGGCCTGAAGGAGCTGCTGGAGGTCTACCTCGACCACCGCTTCGACGTCGTACGGCGCCGATCGGAGTTCCGCCGCGGCAAGAAGCGCGACCGGCTGCACCTGGTCGAGGGTCTGCTCACCGCGCTGCTGGACATCGACGAGGTCATCCGCCTGATCCGCTCCAGCGAGAACTCCGCGCAGGCCAAGGAGCGCCTGATGGGGCACTTCTCGCTCAGCGAGGTGCAGACCCAGTACATCCTGGACACGCCGCTGCGCCGCCTGACCAAGTACGACCGCATCGAGCTGGAGGCGGAGAAGGAGCGGCTGAACGCGGAGATCGAGGAACTGACCCGGATCCTCGAGTCGGACGCGGAGCTGCGCAAGCTGGTCTCCAGCGAACTGGCCGCGGTGGCCAAGAAGTTCGGCACGGACCGCCGTACGGTCCTGCTGGAGTCGGCGGACGCCCCCGCCGCTCCGGTGCCGCTGCAGGTGGCCGACGACCCGTGCCGGGTGCTGCTGTCCTCGACGGGTCTGCTGGCGCGCACGGCCAACGGCGAGCCGTTCCCGGAGGACGGCAAGGCCAGGCGCGTCAAGCACGACGTGATCGTCTCGGCGGTGCCGGCCACGGCCCGTGGTGAGGTGGGCGTGGTCACCTCGGCCGGCCGGCTGCTCCGGCTGAACGTGGTCGACCTGCCGCAGCTCCCCGAGGACATGGCCTCGCCGAACCTGTCGGGCGGCGCCCCGCTGGCGGAGTTCGTCTCCCTGCAGGACGACGAGGACGTCATCTGCCTGACCACGCTCGACGAGTCCTCGCCGGGCCTGGCGCTCGGCACGGAGCAGGGCGTGGTCAAGCGCGTGGTGCCCGACTACCCGGCGAACAAGGACGAGCTGGAGGTGATCACCCTCAAGGAGGGCGACCGGATCGTCGGGGCGGTGGAGCTGCGCACGGGCGACGAGGACCTCGTCTTCATCACCGACGACGCCCAGCTGCTGCGCTTCCAGGCCTCCCAGGTGCGCCCGCAGGGCCGCCCCGCCGGCGGGGTGGCGGGCATCAAGCTCTCCGAGGGCGCGAAGGTCATCTGCTTCACGGCGGTCGACCCGGCTTCGGACGCGGTGGTCTTCACCGCCGCCGGTTCGCGCGGCACGCTCGACGACTCCGTCCAGACCACGGCCAAGCTGACCCCGTTCGACCAGTTCCCGCGCAAGGGCCGGGCCACCGGCGGGGTGCGCTGCCAGCGGTTCCTGAAGGGCGAGGACTGCCTGTCCCTGGCCTGGGCGGGCCCCGCCCCGGCCCGCGCCGCCCAGAAGAACGGCACCCCGGCCGAGCTGCCCGACATCGACCCGCGCCGCGACGGCTCGGGCGTG
The DNA here is from genome assembly GCF_040678435.1 of Streptomyces sp. NPDC052682. Lineage (NCBI taxonomy): Bacteria > Bacillati > Actinomycetota > Actinomycetes > Kitasatosporales > Streptomycetaceae > Streptomyces > Streptomyces sp. NPDC052682. The sequence goes on from NZ_JBFATS010000015.1 coordinate 92,434, forward strand.
TCGCTGCCCAAGACGGTGGCGGCGGTGGCGGGGCCGGTGTAGGCGGACCCGGGCGTCCGGGCCCGGGAGGGCCGGCCCGTACGGCCGGGGCCGGCCGGTGAGCTCCGCACCGGCTCAGTCCGGGAGCTCCTCGGGGCCCTCCGGCCCGCCCGGTCCGTCGTCGTAGGGCTGCCACTCCCGGGGCTCCGGCTCCTCGGGGTCCCGGACATAGCGCAGCACGCCCCACATGCCGTGCTCGTCGGCGTGCGCGGCACCGGTGCGGCACGCCTCCAGCTCCTTCCGGAGCGCCGGTGTGTCGATGCCCGAGCCGATGAGGACCAGCTGGGTGAGGCGCTCGTCGGCGCTCGCCCAGGGCTCGGGGTAGAAACGCAGGAACCGGCCGACGGCGTGGACGGCGTAGCGGTTGCGGGGGTCGTACGGGCCGAAGTCGACGTACCCCTTGATCCGGTACAGCCCCTCGGGCCGGCTGTCGAGGAACGCCATCAGCCGCCGCGGGTCGAGCGGCACCCCGGAGACGAAGGAGAGGCTGTCGTAGCCGGCGTGCAGGTGCCCGGCGTGCTCGTCCGCCCCCTCGCCGGGCTCGTGCAGGTCGTCGAAGGACAGCTGCCCGACGCGTTCCTCGCTCGGCCGGCAGTCGAAGAGGAACTCGGGGTCGATCCGGCCGTAGCAGGCCGGCACGACGGCGGCGCGGTCGACGAGGGACCGGACGAGGCCGAGCACCCGCTCCCCGTCGGCCGCCCGGTCGAGCTTGTTGACGACGACGAGGTCCGCGAGGGCGAGGTGCCGGTCGAGCTCGGGATGCCGGGCGCGGGTGTCGTCGAACTCGGCGGCGTCGACGACCTCGACGAGACCGCCGTACACGACGCCCGGCAGTTCGCTGGCGAGCACCATCCGCACGAGCTCCTGCGGCTCGGCCAGACCGCTGGCCTCGATGACGATGACGTCGATGCCCAGCGAGGGTTCGGCGAGCCGCCCCAGGTACTGATCCAGTTCGCCGGCGTCGACGGCACAGCACAGGCACCCGTTGCCCAGCGACACGGTCGAGTCGCCGAGCGCTCCCGCCACGGCCATGGCGTCGATCTCGATGGCCCCGAAGTCGTTGACGAGGGCGCCGATACGGCTGCCGCCGCTGTGGTGCAGGAGGTGGTTGAGCAGCGTGGTCTTCCCCGAGCCGAGGAACCCGGCCAGGACGACGACCGGGATCTGGCGGGAACCGGGACTCGGGCTGGGGCTCGGCGTCGTGCTCGGGCTCGGCGTCGTGCTCGGGCTCGGACTCGTCCGCGGCTGACCCACCGTGCGACCTCTCTCACGCCGACGCGCGCACCGGCTCACACCCCGGTGCGCGCAGGAAGATGGAATGCCGCCCCAGGATACGAGCCGCGGACAGCGCGCCGGCGGGTCTGTGCCCCCGTCACCGAGGACCGCACGGCCGCTCGCGGCGATGACACGACGCCACCCCGAAAGGCATCACCTCACAGGACAGGTTAGGCTCACCTATGTGAGTACGTGCTCAACCGCCTCCCGGGACCACGCCGAGCCCGTTCCGGGAACCGCGGCCACCGCGAGGACCTGGCTCCTGCTGGAACAGCCGGGCCCCTGGGGTGTCAAGGCGCTCACCTCGAGCAACCTGGACCCCGCGCTGGGCCGCGCGCTGGAGGCCGCCGCGAAGGGCACCGGCGTGCGCATCGCGCTCATCCGCCGCCCCGGTCGGCACGCGGACTGCCACATGCCCGCCACCCGACGGGTGTACGCCGCCCACACCATGCCGGGAAGGTCGTGGCTGCACAGCGCCACGACCACCGACCCCCGGCGGCTGCTCGACCTCGACTTCGCCGCGCTCGGCGCCGGCGACCACCGCCGCTTCGACACGGTGCTCGGCGGACGGCCCCACGAGGGCGAGCCCCTCGCCCTCGTCTGCACCAACGGCAAGCGCGACCGCTGCTGTGCCCTCCTCGGCCGGCCGCTCGCGGCCGAGCTCGCCACCTCCGGGGTCGAGGGCGTCTGGGAGGTCACCCACCTGGGTGGTCACCGCTTCGCCCCGACGGTGCTCGTCCTGCCGTACGGATACGCGTACGGCCGGGCGGAGGCACACACCGTCAAGGAGGTCCTGCACGGCGTCCGGGAGGGCCGGATCGTCGTGGAGGGCTGCCGCGGCAGCTCCGCCTGGGAGCGCCCCGGCCAGGCGGCCGAGCTGGCCGTGCGCACGGCCGTGGGCGAGTACGCGGCGCAGGCTCTGCGCGTCGTGCGCACGGAGGGCGCCGCCCCGCGCTGGGAGGTCACCGTCGCCCACGCCGACGGCCGCCACTGGCGGGTCGTCGTGGCCCAGGGCGCCTCCCTGCCGCCCCGCCCGGAGAGCTGCGGGGTGTCGGTCCTCGGGGCGCCCGCGCGGATGGACGTGGTCGAGGTACGGGAACTGACGATGGCGGCGCTCGCCGGCTGAATCCACGCGCGCGTGGCCCCGACGGGGCGGCTGGTCGCAGCCCCGCCCTGCCGGGAGATCCGCACCACACCCCCTACGGCCCGGTGCGGGCAGCCACGTACCGTCAGGGGTATGCGCCCCACTCCCCCCGCACGCCGTCTGCGCCTCGGCCTGCCGCGGCGTGTGTTCTCGCAGGTGCTGCTCATGCAGGTGGCGATCGCCGCGGGGGTCGCGGTGCTCGCCACCGGGCTGTTCCTCGCGCCGCTCGGCCACCAGCTGGACGACCAGGCGATGCGCCGCGCGCTGGCGATCGCGCAGACCACCGCCGCGCAGCCGCAGATCGTCAGGGACCTGCAGAGCACCCCGGCGACGCCGGACGGGCCCGTGCAGCGGGAGGCGGAGCGGATCCGCAGGGCCACGCACGCCGAGTACGTCGTGGTGATGGACCGGCGAGGGGTGCGCTGGTCGCACACCGACCCGCGGCGGATCGGCGGGCACGTCTCCACCGACCCGGGCCGTGCGCTGGCCGGCAAGGAGGTCATGGAGATCGACAGCGGCACACTGGGCCGTTCCGCCCGCGGCAAGGTGCCGCTGCGCGACAGCCACGGCGACATCGTCGGAGCGGTGTCCGTGGGCATCGCGTACGACAGCGTCCGGGCCCGGCTGCTGCACGCCATCCCGGGCCTGTTCGCGTACGCCGGCGGCGCCCTGGCCGTCGGCGCGCTGGCGGCCTGGCTGATCTCCCGGCGGGTCCAGCGGCAGACCCGGGACCTGGCCTTCTCCGACATCGCGGCGCTGCTGGCGGAGCGCGAGGCGATGCTGCACAGCATCCGGGAGGGCGTCGTCGCCCTGGACCGCACCGGCCGGATCCGCCTGCTCAACGACGAGGCGCAGCGGCTGCTGGACATCGACGGCGGCGCGGTGGGCCGCACGCCCGACGAGGCGCTCGGCACGGGCCGTACCGCCGACGTGCTGGCCGGGCGGGTGGGAGGCACGGACCTGCTGACCGTACGGGGTCAGCGGGTGCTGGTGGCCAACCGGATGCCCACGGACGACGGCGGCGCGGTCGCCACCCTGCGCGACCGGACCGAGCTGGAGCAGCTCGGCCGGGAACTGGACTCCACCCGCGGCCTGATCGACGCCCTGCGCGCCCAGGACCACGAGCACGCCAACCGGATGCACACGCTGCTGGGCCTGCTGGAGCTGGAGATGTACGACGACGCCGTGGAGTTCGTCGGAGAGGTGGTCGGCGACCACCGGGCCACCGCCGAGCAGGTCACCGAGAAGATCCAGGACCCGCTGCTGGCCGCCCTGCTGGTCGGCAAGGCGACCGTCGCCGCCGAGCGCGGTGTCGCCCTGTGGGTGTCGGACGCCACCCGGCTGCCCGACCGCCTGATCGACCCCCGAGGGCTCGTCACCATCGTCGGGAACCTCGTCGACAACGCGCTCGACGCCGTCGCGGCCACCCCGCACGCGCGCGTGGAGGTCGAACTGCGCACCGAAGGGCGGACCGCGATCCTCACCGTCCGCGACACCGGCCCCGGAATCCCGGCGGAGCACCGGGAGTTGATCTTCACCGAGGGGTGGTCCACCAAGCAGCCGCCGGCCCACCGCGAGCGCGGCCTCGGGCTCTCCCTGGTGCGCAGGCTCGCCGAACGGCAGGGGGGCAGCGCGACCGTGGGAGAGGCGGACGGCGGCGGCGCGGAGTTCACCGTCGTGCTGCCCGAGGCGCTGGCCGAACCGGCCCCCGAACCCGCCCTGAGCGTGCCGTCAGCCCCGCAGAGCGCCGAGGAGGAATCGTGATGATCGAGGTCCTGGTCGTGGACGACGACACCAGGGTCGCGCGGGTCAACGCCGCCTACGTCGAGAAGGTGCCGGGCTTCCACGTCGCCGGCGAGGCCCACAGCGCGGCGGAGGCCCTGAGCCGGATGGAGACGCTGCCGCACCTGGACCTGGTGCTCATGGACCACTACCTGCCCGACGACACCGGGCTCGCGGTCGTTCAGGAGATGCGCCGGCGAGGCCACCAGACCGACGTGATCATGGTGACGGCGGCCCGGGACGTGTCCACCGTGCAGGCGGCGATGCGGCACGGCGCGCTGCAGTACCTGGTCAAGCCGTTCGCCTTCGCGGGCCTGCGCGCGAAGCTGGAGGCGTACGCGGAGCTGCGCCGCACCCTGGACGGCGGCGGCGAGGCGGAGCAGGCCCAGGTCGACCGCATCTTCGGCGCCCTGTCGGCGCCGTCGGAGCCGGACCTGCCCAAGGGGCACTCCCCCACCACGGCGGAGCTGGTGCGCCAGTCCCTGATGAACGCCGAGGGCCCGCTGTCCGCCCAGGAGATCGCCGAACGGACCGGGGTGAGCCGCCAGACCGCCCAGCGCTATCTGAAGCTGCTGGAGCGCACGGGCCGGGCCAGGCTCACCCTCAAGTACGGCGACGCGGGCCGCCCGGAACACCGTTACGTGTGGGCGACCCGCGCCTAGCGGGGGAAAGGGCGTCTCAGCCGGTGGCCTTCTTCACGAACTCGGTGGTGTACGTCTGGGAGAGATCGACCTGGGCGTTCTTGATGTTCGGGTTGAACGCCTTGAGCACCTTCTCGACCGTCTCGGGCCCGCCCGCCGGCATCACGCCGTCCTTGGTGAACATCGGCAGCGTGCTCTTGATCGCCTGGGCGTAGAGCGCCTTGTCGCCCTGGGAGTAGTCCGCGGGCATCTTGTCGGCGATCTCGGCGGCGCTGTGGGCGGACATCCACTTCAGTGTCTTGACGAAGGCGTTGGCCAGCTTCTGGACCGTCTCCTTGTGGCTGTTCACCCAGTCCGTCTGCATGTAGAGGCTGGACGAGGGGTACGGCCCGCCGAGCGCCTCCCGGGACCCCTGGGGCGTGCGCATGTCGAGGAGGATCTTGCCTGCCTTCTTGTCCAGGAGGGTGGCCACGGTCGGGTCGGTGGTCATGCCGCCGTCGATGGCGCCCTTCTGGAGCGCGGAGATGAAGGTCGGCCCGGCGCCGACGGCGACCGGTGTGAACTCGTCGACCCGCACCCCGTTCTTCACGGCGAGGTACTTGGTGAGGAAGTCGGTCGAGGAGCCGAGGCCGGTGATGCCGAGCTTCCGGCCCTTGAAGTCCTTGGGCGAGGTGATGTCGCCCGCCGCCTTGTTCGAGACGATCTCGACCTCGCCGGGTGCCTGGGAGAACTGCACGACGGACTCGACGTGCTTGCCCTTGGTCTGCAGGTCGAGGGTGTGGTCGTAGAAGCCGACGGCTCCCTGGACCTGGCCGGAGACGAGCGCCGTCTCGGCCTGGACGCCGGCGGGCTCGCTCAGCAGCTCCACGTCCAGCCCCTCGGCGTCGAAGTAGCCGAGCCGCTGGGTCAGCATCGCGGGCAGGTAGATGACCTTGTCCAGACCACCGACCATGATCTTGACGTGCTCTCCCTTGCCGTCGCCCTTGCCGCCGGTGCCGGCGGCCGAACCGGCCGCGTCGTCGGCGCAGGCGGTGAGCGAGGAGAGGGCGAGGAGGCCGGCCGCGGCCAGGGCGGCGTACCGAGCGGTCTTGGGCATGGTGGTTCACGTCCTTGTGAGAGGGGTGCGGAAGCTTTGGGAGGGGTGGGGGGCCGGGTCAGCTGTCGGAGCCCGAGGCCGGCCTCCAGCGGAAGATGCGGCGCTCGGCGAAGGTGAGCAGCCCTTCGGCGAGGAGGGCGACGACCGCGAGGATGACCATCGCGGCGTACACACCGGCCGCGTTGAACGTGCCCTGGGACTGCGCGACGAGCAGGCCGATGCCCTTGGTGGCGCCGATGTACTCGCCGACGATGGCGCCGATGAGCGCGAAGCCGAAGCTGACGTGCAGGCTGGTGAAGATCCAGGAGGTGGCGGAGGGGATGACCACCTGGAAGGTCACCCGGCGGTCGCTCGCGCCCAGGATGCGCGCGTTGGCGACCAGGTTGCGGTCGACCTCGCGGGCGCCCTGGAAGGCGTTGAAGAACACCGGGAAGAAGACCAGGACGACGGCCGAGGCCACCTTGGAGGCCGGTCCCAGCCCGAACCAGATGACGAAGATGGGGGCGAGGACGATCCGGGGGATCGAGTTGAGCACCTTGATGTACGGGCCGAGGACGTCGGCGAGCAGGGCGATCCTCCCCAGCGCGATGCCGAGGACGACACCGCCGGCCACCCCGAGGACCCAGCCCAGGAGTGCCTCGTGGAGCGTGTACCAGATCTGTTCGCCCAGGGAGCCGAGCGCGGTGCCGTGCGTCACCCAGGTGGAGATCTGGTCCCAGATCCTGGAGGGCATCGAGAAGTTGAACGGGTCGATGACCTCGGCCCGGGAGAGTGCCTCCCACAGGCCGAGCACGGCGACCAGGAGCAGCGCGCGGACGACGGCGATGAGGATCCTGCGCCTGCGGGCGGCGCGGGCTCGCGTGTGGGCGCGGCCGGACGTCTTGACCGGCTGGTCGGCGACCGGGGTGCTGAGCACGTCAGGCGACATGGGCGGCACCCCTCTCGCGCGTGATGCGCACCTCTTCGCCGAGGCACTCCCAGATCTCGCGGTAGATCTCCAGGAACCGGGGCTCCAGGCGCACCTCCTCGACCTTGCGCGGCCGTGGCAGGTCGATGTCGAAGACGTGCTTGACGGTGGCGGGCCCGGCCGTCATGACGACGACCTTGTCGGCCAGCGCGATGGACTCCTCCAGGTCGTGGGTGACGAAGACGACGGAGGAGCGCGTGCCCTCCCACAGCTCCAGCAGTTCGTCGGACATCAGCGCCCGCGTCTGCACGTCGAGGGCCGAGAACGGCTCGTCCATCAGCAGGATCTCGGGGTCGTTGACGAAGGTCGCGGCGAGCGCGACGCGTTTGCGCTGGCCGCCGGAGAGCTGGTGCGGATAGCGGTCCTCGAACGCCGCCAGCCCCACCCGGGCCAGCCACGCGCGTGCCCGCTGCTTCGCCTCCGCCTTCGGTACGCCGCGAAAGCGCGGGCCCGCCATGACGTTGGACAGGACCGTGCGCCAGGGGAAGGTGGCGTCCTGCTGGAAGACGAACCCGACCTTGTCGCCGACGCCGCGCACCGGCTGCCCGGCGACGAGAACATCGCCCTCGGTGGGCTCTTCCAGGCCGCTGACCAGGGTCAGCGTCGTCGACTTGCCGCAGCCCGTGGGGCCGACGACGGCGACGAACTCGCCCCGGCCGACCGTGAGATCCAGGTCGCGGACGGCGGTGTGCAGGCCGCCCGACGGCGTCCTGAACGTCTTGCTCGCGCCCCGCAGTTCGATGGCGGGGCTGGTGTCTGCGCTCATGGCCGGGGACGGTAGGTCCGGCCGGGGGTGCGGCAGCAGTCTTGTGCGCGCATACCGTTCTTTTGCTCGCAAGCACCTGTTGTGCTCGTTTTGCTCGCGTTACAACAACGGAGCCGAAACACGGGCTGCACGCCCGCCTGGCCTTGAGGAAAGAGGCCCGATGATTGACGTCCTGGTCGTGGACGACGACTTCCGTGTCGCCGAGATCAACGCCAAGTACGTGGGGAAGGTTCCCGGTTTCCGGGTGGCGGCCCGCGCGCACACCGCCGCCCAGGCCCTGGCCGCGGTACAGCGCGGCGGTGTCGACCTGGTCCTGCTCGACCACTACCTGCCCGACCGGACCGGCCTGGAACTCGTCCACCTCATGCGGGAACAGGGCCACGGCACCGACGTCATCATGATCACCGCGGCCGGGGACGTGGCGACCGTCCAGGCCGCGATGCGCCTGGGCGCCCTGCACTACCTGGTCAAACCGTTCACCTTCGCCGCGCTGCACACCCGCCTCGACTCCTACGCCGCGCTGCGCCGCACCGTCGAACGCGTCGGCGGCGGGCGGGGCATCGCCGGCCAGGAGCAGGTCGACCGGATCTTCAGCGCCCTGCGCACCACACCGGCCCCGTCGTCACCGGGCCTGCCGAGCGGGCACTCGGAGCCGACCACGGAACTGATCTGCCGCGTGCTGCACCACGCGGACCACCCCCTGTCCGCCCACGAGGTGGCGGCCGAGACGGGCCTGAGCCGCTCCACCGCCCAGCGCTACCTCCGCCACCTGGAACAGGCCGGCCGCCTCCGCCTCTCCCTGAAGTACGGCGACACGGGCCGCCCGGAGCACCGGTACGCCTGGGTGGCCCCCTAGTCAGCCCGGCGGGCACCGGAGTACGGGGATGACCACCGCGCCTGGCGTGTCCGACGGTGGCGGCGCGACACCGGCGGGCCTGCGCTGCCAGGTCGCCGCCGAGTGCCGCTTCGGCCCGGCCGCGCACGGCCTGGCCACCGAGACCGTCCACGCTGCGGCCGGTACGTGCTGTGGGCCCCGGTCGCCGCGGAGGTGGTCCGCGGCGCGGGCCTGGACACGGCCGCCGAGGCCCCCTGGCGGTATGCACCCCGACGCGGAGGGCCGGGTGCTCCCGGGCCTCCGCGGCCGTTCAGGGCTCTCACACGGCCCCGGCTCCCGTCAGCGACCGCACCTCCGTCTCGGCGTGTTTGGCCGCGTCCGGGAGCTCCGCCGAAGTGACCGTGCCGAGCCAGCCGGCGAGGAAACCGAGCGGGATGGAGACCAGGCCGGGGTTCTCCAGCGGGAAGTACTGGAAGTCGACGCCGGGGAACAGCGACGCGGGGCTGCCGGAGACCACCGGGGACAGCAGCACCAGCACCACGGCCGGGACCAGGCCGCCGTAGACGGCCCAGACGGCGCCGCGGGTGGTGAAGCCGCGCCAGAACAGCGAGTACAGCAGCACCGGCAGATTGGCGGAGGCGGCGACGGCGAAGGCGAGGCCCACCAGGAAGGCGACGTTGAGATCGCGGGCCAGCAGGCCCAGGGCGATCGCGACCATGCCGGTCCCCACCGCGGCGACCCGGGCCACGGTCACCTCGCTGCGCGGCTTGCGGCGCCTGCTGCGCAGGGACGCGTACAGGTCGTGGGCCACGGACGCCGAGGAGGCGAGCGTGATCCCGGCGACGACGGCGAGGATGGTGGCGAAGGCGATGGCGGCCACGACGGCGAACAGCACCGTGCCGCCCGTGGTGCCCGTGCCGCCGCCCAGGTCGAGGGCCAGCAGCGGGACCGCCGTGTTCCCGGCCGCGTTGGAGCCGCGCACGGCCTTGGGCCCGACGAGGGCGGCCGCGCCGAAGCCGAGGACGATCGTCATCAGGTAGAAGCCGCCGATCAGCCCGATCGACCAGACCACCGAGCGCCGTGCGGCCCGCGCGGTGGGCACGGTGTAGAAGCGGGACAGGATGTGCGGCAGCCCGGCCGTACCCAGGACGAGGGCGAGCCCGAGACTGATGAAGTCGAACCGGGCCGTCCAGTCCCCGCCGTACTTAAGCCCGGGCGCCAGGAAAGCCTCCCCGTGGCCGCTGCGCTCGGCCGCCGTGAGCAGCAGGCGGTCGACGTCACCGTGGAACCGCAGCAGGACCAGCACCGTCAGGGCGATCGTGCCGCCGAGCAGCAGGACCGCCTTCACGATCTGGATCCAGGTGGTGGCGCGCATCCCTCCCAGCGACACGTAGACGACCATGAGCGCGCCGACGCCGATCACGGTCCAGGCCTGTGCCGCCTCGCCCGTGCGCCCGAGCAGCAGCGCGACCAGGCTGCCCGCCCCCACCATCTGCGCCACCAGGTAGAGAACGGACACCGTGACCGAGGAGGTTCCCGCCGCGATCCGCACCGGCCGCTCCCGCATCCGCGCCGCCACCACGTCGGCCAGGGTGAACCGCCCGCAGTTGCGCACCAGTTCGGCGACCAGGAACAACACCACGAGCCAGGCCACGAGGAAGCCCACCGAGTACAGCATGCCGTCGTAGCCGTACAGGGCGATCAGCCCGGAGATGCCGAGGAAGGAGGCGGCCGACATGTAGTCGCCCGCGATGGCAAAACCATTCTCCATCGGGGAGAAGAGCCGGCCGCCCGTGTAGAACTCCTCGGCCGAGCCCTGCCGTCTGCGGCTCACCCATGTGGTGATGCCCAGCGTCACGGCGACGAACGCGCTGAACAGCAGCAGCGCCAGCGTCTGATGGTCTCGGGTCATGCCGCACCGCCTCCCGCACCGCGCGCCATCTCCTGGGTGTCCCAGCGCAGTTCCAGCGCCGCCCGGTCCCGCCGCACCCGTGCGTGCCGGGCGTACGCCCAGGTGAGCAGGAAGGTGGTCAGGAACTGCGCGAGCCCCGCGAGCATCGCCACGTTCACCGCCCCGGCCACGGGCCGGGCCATCAGTTCCGGTGCGCTGGTCGCCGCCACGACGTAGACCACGTACCAGGAGAAGAAGACGACGACGGCCGGAACCACGAACCTCCGGTACCGGCCGCGCACCTCCTGGAAGGCCGCGCTGCGCTGCACCTCGAGGTAGACGTCGGCCGCGGCTGAGTCGCGAGTACGTGAAGGCGCCGCCGGAGCGGGCACCCCCGGGCCGGCCGGCTCGCCCCAGCCGGAGGCCAGGGCGTCGTACCAGGGGTCGTCGTACCGCACCGTTCCGGACGCCTCGGCGAGGGCCGGGTCAGGGCTGCCGGGGCGTCCGGCAGGACTTTCGTGACCGCCACCGCCCGCGCGGGGACGGCCGTTGCTTGACTGCATGCCCAAGGATGGACAGAGCGGAAAGATCTCTGACTCTTCTTCCTCCCGCTCTTCACCCCATCAGGTGACGGAAACCACTGGTGAGCCCGGGGGCGGCGCGCCTAGGCGTCGATGCGGGACCGGTCGAGCGTCGCCGCCGAGTTGGAGATGAACTCCTTGCGCGGCGCGACGTCGTTGCCCATCAGGAGGTCGAAGACCTGTTCGGCGGCCTCCAGGTCCGTGAGGTTGATCCGGCGCAGGGTGCGGCGGCGCGGGTCCATGGTCGTCTCGGCCAGTTGGTCGGCGTCCATCTCACCGAGGCCCTTGTACCGCTGGATGGAGTCCTTGTACCGGATGCCCTTGCTCTGGAACTCCATCAGCTTGTCGCGCAGCTCACGGTCCGAGTACGTGTAGACGTACTTGTCCTGCCCCTTCTTCGGCTGGACGAGCTCGATGCGGTGCAGCGGCGGCACCGCCGCGAAGACCCGGCCCGCCTCGACCATGGGCCGCATGTAGCGGTGGAACAGCGTCAGCAGCAGCGTGCGGATGTGGGAGCCGTCGACGTCGGCGTCGGTCATCATGATGATCTTGCCGTAACGAGCCGCGTCGATGTCGAAGGTCCGGCCCGAACCGGCCCCTATGACCTGGATGATCGCACCGCACTCGGCGTTCTTCAGCATGTCCGTCACGGACGACTTCTGGACGTTGAGGATCTTGCCGCGGATCGGCAGCAGCGCCTGGAACTCGGAGTTGCGGGCGAGCTTGGCCGTGCCGAGTGCGGAGTCGCCCTCGACGATGAACAGCTCGCTGCGGTCGACGTCGTCGCTGCGGCAGTCGGCGAGCTTGGCGGGCAGCGAGGAGGACTCCAGGGCCGTCTTGCGGCGCTGGGCGTCCTTGTGCTGGCGGGCGGCGATGCGCGTGCGGGCCGCCGCGACGGCCTTCTCCATCACGACCCGGGCCTGCTGGGCCGCGTCCCGCTTGGTGGAGGTCAGGAACGCCTTGAGCTCCTTGGAGACCACGGTGTTCACGATGCGGCGGGCCGCCGACGTGCCGAGGACCTCCTTGGTCTGGCCCTCGAACTGCGGCTCGGCGAGGCGGACCGTGACGACCGCCGTGAGGCCCTCCAGGGCGTCGTCCTTGACGATGTCGTCCTCGGCGACGCGCAGCAGCTTCTTGGCGCGCAGCACCTCGTTCATCGTCTTGGTGACGGCCTGCTCGAAGCCCGCGACATGGGTGCCGCCCTTGGGGGTGGCGATGATGTTGACGAACGACCTGACCGTGGTGTCGTAGCCGGTCCCCCAGCGCAGCGCGACGTCGACGCCGAGCTCACGGGTGACCTCGGTGGGCGTCATCTGGCCGCGGTCGTCCAGGACGGGGACCGTCTCCTTGAAGGTCCCCTGGCCGGTGAAGCGCAGGACGTCGCAGATGGCCTTGTCGGTGGCCAGGAACTCGCAGAACTCGCTGATCCCGCCGTCGAAGCGGAAGGACTCCTCGCCCTTGCTGCCGCCCTCACCGAGTCCGAACTCGTCGCGGACGACGATGGTCAGGCCGGGCACCAGGAACGCGGTCTGGCGGGCGCGCTGGTGCAGGTTGTCCAGGGAGAGCTTGGCGTCCTTGAGGAAGATCTGGCGGTCGGCCCAGTACCGCACGCGCGTGCCGGTGCGGTTCTTCGGGATCTTCTTGGTCTTGCGCAGCCCGCTCTTGGCCTCGAACGTCGCGTCGGGGCCGTTTCCGGCGAAGACGCCCGGGACACCGCGCCGGAAGCTGATGGCGTTGGTGTGGCCGCCGCGGTCCACCTCGACGTCCAGCCGCGCGGACAGGGCGTTGACGACGGAGGCGCCGACGCCGTGCAGACCACCGGAGGCGGCGTAGGAGCCACCGCCGAACTTGCCGCCGGCGTGCAGCTTGGTCATGACGACCTCGACGCCCGACAGGCCGGTCTTGGGCTCCACGTCGACCGGGATGCCTCGGCCGTTGTCGCGGACCTCGACCGAGCCGTCGTCGTGGAGGATCACCTCGATGTGGTCGCAGTAGCCGCCGAGGGCCTCGTCGACGGAGTTGTCGATGATCTCCCACAGGCAGTGCATCAGACCGCGGCTGTCGGTCGAGCCGATGTACATACCGGGGCGCTTGCGCACGGCCTCGAGCCCCTCGAGGACGAGCAGGTGCCGCGCGGTGTAGTTGGAACCGTCCCGGTCTGCTCCTGCCAGCAGCGCTGTGGACGGCACGGACGTCTCGGCGGTCACGCGGTTCGCTCCTCGCTGAATTTCAGATGGGGCCCTGGTGGGTAAGGGCGCGGCTTCGGTCACCGGTCAGAGGGTACAGAGCCCTGGTAGAGCCGTTGTAACGCCACCCTCGCCGGCAGTTCAGGGTAGTCCACCGTCGCATGAGTGTTCGATCCCTCGATGGAGTGAAGCACACATCACGTTCCCTTCGAGGCATGAACCATTTAGGCTCCGGGCACGTCCTCATGAACAACCGGCAACCCAGCCGGGAGGACCGACCGACTGACCGACAGCGCGAACCCGTACGACACAGCGACACGCATACGGCACATTCGCCGCCAACCGGCAGCAGCCAGCCGCCTCGGGAAAGATTTTTCGAGGAAAAGCCGCGAGCGGGAACGTTTTGGGGCTGGTTGGATGTTGACCCTGGTACGACAGCTCGTCGAGCTAGAGAAGAGGCGACGTGACTACTGTTCTGACTTCCGCAAGCCCGCTGACGGCCGCTGATCGCTGCGACCGCTGCGGCGCCCAGGCATACCTGCGCGTCGTCCTGCTGAGCGGCGGAGAACTGCTCTTCTGCGCCCACCACGGCCGCAAGTTCGAGCCGGAACTCAAGAAGATCGCCGCTGAGATACAGGACGAGACGGAGCGGCTCACCTCCGTTCCCGCGAGTGCTACCGAAGATGAGCGCTGACCCCTAGCGTCGGACGACGAGCCAGCCCGGCACAGGCCGGTACGGGCGGCTGCCTCTGCTCCACAGAGGCAGCCGCCCTTCGTCGTCCCTTCGCTCAGGCCTCGGGACTCTGCCGAGGCGATGCCCTCACCAGCCTCCGAGGCCGTCTCTCGAGCCCGCCCGGCCCGTGCCCTCACGGTCCCGCTGGGGCTCCTGGGCGCCCCTCAGCGCCCCTTTCCCGCCCGTGTCCCAACCGAGCGTGCGCAGGACGTAGGACACGCGCGTGTAGACCCCGGGGTTCCCCGCCTGCCCACATCCGGTGCCCCAGGACACCAGCCCGATCAGCCGCCCCTGGGCGACCAGTGGGCCCCCGCTGTCCCCCTGGCAGGCGTCGGGCCCGCCCGCCGGCTCTCCGGCGCACACCATGGTCTCAGAGCGGTAGGTGCCGTCGGAACTGCCGGGATACGCCTGCTCACACAGGGCGTCGGACAGCACACGCATCCGCGCCGCCCGCAATCCGGTCGTGAAGTTCCCGGCTCCCGTGATGTCGCCCCAGCCGTAGACCGTCGCGGTGTTGCCTATCGCGTACGCGGAATCGCCGGCGGCGGCCATGGTGATCACCGACCCGCCCGGGAGAGGCTCGGCCAGGGTGAGCACCGCGAAGTCCCCGTCGTTGCTGACGGGGTTGTACTGCGGGTTCACCCAGGTGGACCGTACGGTGATCTCCCGGCCCTGGCCCGACAACAGGTCCGTACGCCCCGTGATGACCTTGAAGTCGGGCACCCGGTGCGGCGGGGCCCCCAGGACCTCCTCGTCCACGCAGTGGGCAGCGGTGAGCACGGTGGTGGGGCCGACGGCCACGCCGCCGCAGAACTGGCCCGCCCGCGTACCCCCGAACTGGTCACGGCTGGCCAGCGCCACCGTCCACGGAGTCTGTGACACATCGACGGGAAAGCCCCCGACGACGCTGCCGGCGGATGCCGGCGGAACGGCGGATGCCGCGGCTGCCAGGGTCAGCGACCCAGCAAGGACGCGGACGAAGCGACGACGCATGCGCTCTCCTCACTCCGAGGTGGTCACGGAACACCCAGAGTGATGCAGCCGGCCGTGCCCCGCACCCGCAGGACAGCGATGTGGGCGCGCAGTATGGAGGGGTGACCGCTGTGCTCGACCGAGAGACAGGCAGACGGTCGGGGAGCACCGTCGCGAGACACCGGATCGAGATGACCCGCCATGACCCTCCGCTCCATCGCCCACCACCTCGGCCTCCCCGTCCGGCGTGATCCGCGGCAGTCGGCGAAGATCCTCGAACGGCTCCGCCCCGCGCTGGACGAGGTGCCCGAGGACCGGCGCGAGCATCTGCTGGCCGAGTGGACCAAGGTCGTCGAGGAGAACCGCGAATGGCATTGGCCCTACCTGCGGGAGTAACACGCCGACACACGCGAAACGCCCCTGCCCGGTGTGTGCCGGGCAGGGGCGCTTCAGGCGGTCGGCTCAGTCCAGGTAGTCGCGCAGCACCTGGGACCGCGACGGGTGGCGCAGCTTCGACATGGTCTTGGACTCGATCTGGCGGATGCGCTCACGCGTGACGCCGTACACCTTGCCGATCTCGTCGAGGGTCTTCGGCTGACCGTCGGTGAGACCGAAGCGCATGGAGACGACGCCCGCCTCGCGCTCGGACAGGGTGTCGAGCACCGAGTGCAGCTGCTCCTGCAGCAGCGTGAAGCTGACCGCGTCGGCCGGCACGACGGCCTCGGAGTCCTCGATGAGGTCGCCGAACTCGCTGTCGCCGTCCTCACCGAGCGGGGTGTGCAGCGAGATGGGCTCGCGGCCGTACTTCTGGACCTCGATGACCTTCTCCGGGGTCATGTCGAGCTCCTTGGCCAGCTCCTCCGGGGTGGGCTCGCGGCCCAGGTCCTGGAGCATCTGGCGCTGCACGCGCGCGAGCTTGTTGATGACCTCGACCATGTGCACCGGGATACGGATGGTGCGGGCCTGGTCGGCCATCGCGCGGGTGATCGCCTGACGGATCCACCAGGTGGCGTACGTGGAGAACTTGTAGCCCTTGGTGTAGTCGAACTTCTCGACCGCGCGGATCAGACCGAGGTTGCCCTCCTGGATGAGGTCCAGGAAGAGCATGCCGCGGCCGGTGTAGCGCTTGGCCAGGGAGACCACCAGACGGAGGTTGGCCTCCAGGAGGTGGTTCTTGGCGCGGCGGCCGTCCTCGGCGATGATCTCCAGCTCGCGCTTGAGCTTGGGCGCCAGCTTGTCGGAGTTGGCCAGCTTGTCCTCGGCGAACAGGCCCGCCTCGATGCGCTTGGCCAGCTCGACCTCCTGCTCGGCGTTGAGCAGGGGGACCTTGCCGATCTGCTTGAGGTAGTCCTTGACCGGGTCCGCGGTGGCGCCGGCGGCGGCGACCTGCTGGGCGGGCGCGTCGTCCTCGTCCTCGTCGGAGAGGACGAAGCCGGCGCTCTCGGCGCCCTCGGGCTCGTCGGTGACCTTGGTGTCCTCGAGGACCTCGTCGTCGAGCAGCTCGACGTCGTCCTTCTTGGCGGCGGTGGTCTTCTTCGCGGCCGTCTTCTTGGCGGCGGTGGTCTTCTTCGCCGCTGCCTTCTTGGCGGTCGTCTTCTTGGCTGCGGCCTTCTTCGCGGGGGCCTCTTCCTCGGCGGCCGGGTCGGCGGCGGGCGCCGCCGGGGTGGCCGTGGCGGTGGCCTTCCTGGTGGTCACCGTCTTCGCCGCGACCGTCTTGGTGGCGGTGCGCTTGGCGGGGCTCTTCGCTGCGACGCTCTTGCGGGTGCGCTTGGGCTCTGCGGCACTGACCATCAGCGTCACACCCTCTTCCTCGAGGATCTGGTTGAGGCTGCGCAGTACGTTCTTCCACTGAGTGGCCGGAATCTGGTCAGCTTCGAAGGCCCGACGCACGTCATCGCCGGCGATCTGCCCCTCAGCCTTTCCCCGCTCAATGAGCGCCATGACAGAGACGGACTCGGCGATCTCCGGCGGGAGCGTACGGGATGTGCTGGCCGACACGAACAACCTCTCGGAACGTTGGAAAACGGCTTCCGGCCCCGTCCACAGTGGACTGGAGCCGACCGCCGGCTTGGGGATGGGCCGACGGCGCGGGCGGGGACCCGGGAGATGCACAGCGCCGTGACCGGCGTCCGTATTCCCTCCGCGTCTGTCACCTCTTAGGTCATCGCGTTCTCCTCACGAGTGTTACGCCCAATCTGCGTGGCCCGAGTCACACCCCGTAAGCATTCAAAACCTGTCAGACGCGGACGGAACCGTTCACTCTCGGCTCGGACAGGACCGCTCCGGCGGATCGGTCGCCTCTTCGCGCCGTCGGACCCCGCGGGATCGGGAGGATCCCGCGGGGTCCGACGGGAGGCGGTTCAGCGGCCGGGCGACGCCACAGGAGGGGGATGGCACGTCCGGCCGTACCGCTTGCGGAACGCGGTCAGTGCTCGCGCGGGGCGGGCACCACGCGTTCCACCTCGGGGTGGACCGTGAGCAGCTGGCGCATGGCCGCCTCGGCCGCCTCGCCGTCGCCGACGGCGAGGGCGTCGGTGATCCGGCCGTGCTGCGCCAGGGACGTCTCGTTCGGCCGCTCGCAGCCGGTGACCGGGCCGCCGGAGACCTGGAGCGCCGCCGACACGATCCCGGACAGGTGCTCGAGCATGCGGTTGCCGGCGACCTGGATGAGCAGGGCGTGGAACTCCGAGTCGGCGCGGGAGAACGTGAGCGCGTCACCATGGCTCATGGCGTGCCCCATGATCTCGACCATGTCGGTCAGGCGCTGCTGGACGTCCTCGCGCCCGTGCCCGGCGGCGAGGCGGGCGGCGAGCGGCTCGATCGTCCAGCGCAGCTCGCTCAGCTCGCGGCGCTGGTCGTCGCGCTGCGGCCCGAAGGCCCGCCACTCGATGATGTCCGGGTCGAGGAGGTTCCAGTCGCTGACGGGACGCACGCGCGTGCCGACGTTCGGGCGGGCACTGACCAGTCCCTTGGCCTCGAGGACGCGGAGCGACTCGCGCACGACGGTGCGGGAGACCTCGAAGCGCTGGCCGATCTCCTCGGGCACCAG
The DNA here is from genome assembly GCF_040678435.1 of Streptomyces sp. NPDC052682. Taxonomy (NCBI): domain Bacteria; kingdom Bacillati; phylum Actinomycetota; class Actinomycetes; order Kitasatosporales; family Streptomycetaceae; genus Streptomyces; species Streptomyces sp. NPDC052682. The sequence goes on from NZ_JBFATS010000015.1 coordinate 110,391, forward strand.
CGGGCGGTCGGCTCCCAGATCGCCGGAAACGATCATCTGACCCAGCTGCTGGACGAGTTGGCCGTGCAGTCCGCGCCCGCGGTTGCCCGCGGCGCGCCGGCCCACACGGCCCAGCTCCGAGTCCGCGCCGTCCCAGACAGGGGCTCCGACGCGGTCGACGGCGGGCGCCTCGGCGTAGGGGTAGCGGTCGAGTTCGCCCGGGTTCGCGAGGCCGGAGTCGGCGGAGCGGGCGGCGGTCATCATGGTGTGCGCAAGGGTACTCACGCATCCTTTGTCGGCGCCGTTTCCAACTCCCTTGAGGTCTTTGGTGAAAAGCACACGAAAGGGTGATCGCTCACCCCGTCGCAATTGACGCCTTATCGGAAAGAAATGGGCGTCGCACGGGGAGTTGCGCACAGCGCCGGACCACCTGACTGCGGACGGTAGTCACCGGAACCGGCTGCGCAGGGTGGTGAGCAGGTACGCGCAGAGCAGGGTGGCCAGCGACAACGCCAGCGCGCCGCCCTCGGGTTGGCTGACCAGACGCAGCGCGCCCTCCAGGTAGCGCTCTCCCCCGAAGGGCCAGCGCGGCAGGAACGTCTCACGCAGCCGTGCGGTGAGTCCGGTGCCGGTCCGCACGGCGGGCCCCGCCAGCACCTTGTGCACGAGGGGCACGACCAGGAGGGGAACGGCGACCACCGCGGCGAGCCCGGCCGTGGTTGACCGGAAGACGCCCGCGGCCAGCACACCGGCCCAGGCGCACCCGACCACGAGCCCGGTCCAACTCGCGCAGAGGGGCAACCAGTCCGCGGGAACCTGCACGAGCTCCCGTCCGTAGACGAGATAGAGCACTTCGGCGTCGCAGCCCACGGTGAGGACGGCCAGCACCACCGCGGTCGCCGAAGCGACGAGGAGCTTGGCGGCCAGCAGCCCGATCCGGCGGGGCACGGTGCCGCGGTCCGCCGCCAGGGCGGGGTGGCGGAACTCGTCGCCGAAGGCGAGCGCGCCGAGCAGTCCGGCGCCGAGCGCCGCGGGCGGCAGGGGCAGCTCCCGCGGCCACGCGGCGAGCAGGCGGGGCTGCGGGGTGTGACCGATGCGGGCCAGCAGGACGGCGGTGACGGCGGAGACGACGAGTACGGCGGCGGCGGTGAGGAACCCGGTGCTCACTCCGGCGGCTCGGCGGAGCTCGTAGCGCAGCGGGCGCAGCGGGCTGGGGGCGGGGCGGACGGAGATGGGGGGCGGCAGGGCGGGCAGGGCGTCGAGCGGGCGGTCCTGCTCGGCCGGCGGCTGGAGTTGATCACCGACAGGGCACGGCGGCTCTTCGACTCCGGGCTCCGGACCGTCCGTCGAGGGCGCGTCCTGACGAGCAGCGGTCACGGGCCCGCCTGAGTGCATGCCGGCTGCCCGTCCCGGTTCAGGACCGGGTTGCGCCTCCGCCGCGGGCATCACTCCTGCTCCCGGCCCCATGTCGCCGATCTCGTCGGCGAGTTGGTGTACGACGATGCCGTGCCGGAACGCCGTCTCGCCGATCTGGGCGCAGGTACTGCCGTACACGGACAGGCGGTTGCCGCCCTCGCGTACGACCTCGACGGACCGCCGGGAGGTCCGGGCCTCCTGGGTGAGGAGGGCCGCCAGGCGGGCGGTGTGGGGGCTGCGGACGGCGACGCGGGGACGCAGCCGGGTGCGCGAGAACTCCGCTGCCTCCTGGTCCGCCACGAGTCTGCCCCGGTCCAGAGTGACCACGCGGTCCGCGGTGCGTGCGGCCTGCTTGGGGTCGGCCGTGGTGAACAGGACCGTGCCGCCCTGGGCGGCGTGGGCCCGCAGCACGGCGAACAGCCAGCGGCTCTCGTGGACCGAGAGGCCCGCGGCGGGGTCGTCGAGGACGAGGGTGTGCGGGTCGCCCAGCAGCGCGCAGGCCAGGCCGAGGCGGCGGTCCATGCCCCGGGAGAGCAGGGCCAGGCGTTCGCCGCTCAGGCTCACGAGCCCGGTGGTTTCGAGGACTTCGTCGGCGCGCCGGACCGGGACACCGGCGGCGGCGCACAGCATGCGCAGGTGGCCGCGGACCGTGCGCCCCGGATGACCGGGGACGTCGCCCAGCAGGACACCGACTTCGCGCGAAGGGTGGGCGATACGGTGCAGGGGACGGCCTCTGAAGTAGGTGATGCCACGACCCGGTTGGAGTTCGAGCATGAGCCTGAGCGCCGTCGTCTTGCCCGCGCCCGGTGTTCCCAGGAGCGCCGTGAGCTGACCGGCGGGCGCCTCGAAAGAGACGTCGTCGACGGCGGGCGGAAGCTGCTTGCGAGGGGCGCTGGTCAGTCCGAAGGCCTGGATCACCCGCAGCAAGATAGCGCGCTATGTCCGTTTTTCCGGGCACCGTGCGGTGAGCTCGTACGGGGGTCCGGTCCCGTGCGCGCTGTCCCGGGTGTCACACCTCCGGTCTCAGCATCGGGGGGTTGAGCAGGGTGGCGCCTCCGGCGCGGAAGAGCTGGGCCGGGCGGCCGCCCTGGCGCGTGGTGGTCCCCCCGGTCGGCACCAGGAAGCCGGGGGTGCCCGTCACCTTGCGGTGGAAGTTGCGCGGGTCGAGCGCCACGCCCCAGACCGCCTCGTAGACACGGCGCAGCTCGCCGACGGTGAACTCGGGCGGGCAGAAGGCGGTGGCCAGCGACGAGTACTCGATCTTGGAGCGCGCCCGCTCCACGCCGTCCGCCAGGATCTGGGCGTGGTCGAAGGCGAGCGGTGCCACCGACTCGCCGTCCCGGCCGTAGCCGCCTTGCTGCAGCAGCTCCTCGACCGGTGCCCAGCGCGCGTTGCTGGCGTCGCCGCCTGCCCGGGGCGCGGGCAGGTCGGGCGCGAGGACGAGGTGGGCCACGCTGACCACGCGCATCCGCGGGTCGCGCTTGGGGTCGCCGTATGTGGCCAGCTGCTCCAGATGCGCGCCGTTGTCGTGCGAGGGAACGGATGGATCATGAACTCGCAGCCCCGTCTCCTCCGCCAGCTCCCGCGCCGCGGCCTGCGCCAGGTCCTCGTCGGCCCGTACGAAGCCGCCGGGCAGGGCCCAGCGCCCCTGGAAGGGCGGTTCGCCCCTGCGTACCGCGAGCGCGCACAGGGAATGGCGCCGCACGGTCAGCACGACCAGGTCCACGGTGACGGCAAAGGGCGGAAAGGCTGACGGGTCGTAGGGCATGCGGCGATCATAGTCGTCTGCCTGACGATAAACACGTCCTTGCCCGGCCGCACCGGTGGCTGATCCAGTGCGGCCCGGCAGGGGCCTCAGCGGTCTCACCGGGGGCTCCCGGTCGGCACCACGGTGCCACGTCACTCGCGTCTCACACTCCCAGTCGAAGTCCGTCAGCCGCCTCCTCGACCATCGCGAGGCCGAGGCGGCTGACCCGTACGGAGAAGGGGGCACCCGCGACCCGCAGGCCCGTGAGGCCGATCTCGCCCAGGGGGGCGCTGCGCAGGGGGCGCAGTGTGACGGTTCGGGCCGGGGCGTCGGGGCGGATGCCCGCGAGTGCGGTCAGCAGCAGGACCACGGCGGCAGCGGCTGTGGCCGCGGGACGGCAGGCGGCCGGGTGGGGGACGGGAGCGCGGCCGCCGGTGCGCTGGTCGCCCCCGTACATCTCCGGCAGCCGGTGGCCGAAGGTCTCGGCTGCCGCCAGTACGCCCCGCAGCAGTGAACTCGCCTCCTTGTCGTATCCGGCGGCGGCCAGGCCCGCGACGGCCAGCGCCGTCTCGTGGACCCGGACGGCGCCGGCGCGGTGGCCGAGCGGGTTGTATCCGGGCTCCTTCGTGCCCAGCCCGCGCAGGCCCCAGCCGGAGTCCATGGCCGGGGAGCCGAGGAGCCGGGCGAGGTGGTCGGTCCGCACCTTGTCGAGCAGGCCGGGGGCCTGGGCACCGCCGCCCAGCAGCCCGGTGTCGAGGAGGTGGACGGCTGCGGCGCCCAGGTGCGCGACGGGGCGGCCGTCCGGGGCTCGGGCCGCCGCCGGGCGGCCGCCTCCCAGGTCGTCGATCCAGAAGTCCTCCCGGAAGGCCGTGCGCACCGCCTGTGCCCACTGGCGCAGCTCGGCGCCGCCCGGTCTGCCGCACGCGTCGAGCATATCGGCGCCGAGGAGGGCGGCGCGGTGGGCATGCGCCTGGGTCTCGCAGCGGACGGGGCCGCCGGGGTGTGGGTCGTGCAGGTAGGTGCCGTCGCCCACGGCGTTCCGCAGCCAGGTCAGACAGCGCTCGGCGGCCGGCAGCAGTTCCTCCGTCTCCTGCTCGGGAAGGCCCCAGCGCCGGGCCTCCGCCACCAGGACGGGGAAGAGGAGGGTGGCTTCCGTACCCGTGCACTGCGGCGGCAGATGGGGGCCTGCGTCCCTTCTCGGCCCGGGAATCATGCCGGCCTGCGGCCCCGGACCGGGAAGTTGGGTGCGGGCGAGGGTGCGCAGGGTTCCCGCGGCCAGACCGGTGCCGAGGGCCAGTGTCATCCTGGCGGCGGCCAGCGCGTCGGCGGGGGCGAGACCACAGCGCCAGGGCACCCCGGCGGCGAGGTGGACGTCGGCGGGCCTTGCGGGGTCCCGCAGCAGGAGGGCCTGGAGATCGCCGAGGCTGGTTTGCAGAAGGGCGGGGACCGCGGGGTCGTCGCCGGCCGCCCGCGCGGAGGCAAGAGGGCTGGTCGCGGCCCGGCCCACGGCGCGCAGGGGTCCCGCGCCGTCCGGCCGCACCCTGAGTTCCAGGCTGGTGCTGCCGCCCGGAGGCAGGTCGAACTCCCAGCGGAGCAGTCCTGCCGAGGCCAGCGCGTCGGCGGGCGGCGGTTCGGCCGTGACCGACGCGCTGCCGGTGGCGCAGGACCAGCGCAGCCCCGAGTCGTGGACGCTGGCGGTCAGTTCGGGGCCCGCGGTGCCGGCCGCGATGGTCCCCAGGTCGGCGAGGTCCGTGCCGAGGGCCACTTCCACCGGCAGCCGCAGGGGGCCCGGTGCCGCACTGCGCAGCGTGATCCGTTCCGTGCCGTCCGCGTAACGGTCGCGTTCCACGACCACGTCCGGGTCCGGGCCCGCCTGCGGGGAGGCGCGGAGCGTTCCCACGAAGCGGGCTCGGTCGGCGGTGGCCATCCGGGCCTGCACCGCGAGCGGTTCCCGTCCGGCCACGCGCACCTGGCACCTGGAGAGCAACCGTCGGCCCGCGCGGTAGAAACCCTCCAGGCCATGGCCGGTCAGCTGACCCTGCTCCGTCGAGATGGCGAGACCCGGCAGGGCGACGCAGATCATCGCGGTGTGAACGGGGGGCAGATCGACAGGCCGCCGAGGCGGCGCGGGCGTGGTGCCCGCGGGTGCTGGGGTGGAGGCCGGCCGTCGGGCCTGTCCTGGTGGTGGCGCGGAGAAGTGGTTGCGCCCGGGTGACGGTGGCCGAGACGAGCCGGGCTGCGGCACCAGGGAAGGGCGGCCCATCACCGGGCGGTCGGCGGTGGAGGGCGGAGTCGGCTGATGCATGGGTGGGCTTCCTCTGCGCTCTGTGCGCCGCGGGCGGGTTGGGCGCCGGTGGTGGAGGGCTCCGTCGGGGCAGGGGCTGTACGGCGTCACGGCCCGTCCGGACGTTCCGCCACTCAGGTGAACGGCGCCGATGTCCTCCGGGTCACGCCCGTGGCCGGCGCAGCGGGCCAGCCGCGCGTGACCGTACGGAGTGGCTGGCCGGTGGCTCGGTGCCCGCTCGCGGTCGGTACCCCGGATGACGAGGCCGTGGATGCGCACAGCGTCCGTACGGCACGGCAGCACACCGCCCTCGGGCAGCCCCTGCGTGCGGGGACGCCGCCGGGCGGCGACCGCCGCTGTCACCCGCTGCCACGTCGCGCGGCAACGGTCGCGGAGCCGCCAACGCGTGCGCTCACGCAGGTGCACAGGAGGGCTCACCCTTCCCCCTCGGCCGCGTGGGCGCCCGGCTGGACGCCTCCCTGGCCGGCACGGCGCGGGCGGGGGTCTGCCTTCCCCGACGCGGAGGGCAGCGCCCCGATCGCCCCCGTACCGCCGGGATGCGTGCCCGCCGCGGCGCTGCCGGGACGGCTCGCTGCCCTACCGCCGGGACGGCGCGCTGTCCCCTTGCCGGGCCGGCCGGCTGTCCCCTTGCCGGGACGGCCCGCTGCCTCGTTGCCGGTACGCGTCCTGGACGTCTTGGCCGCGGGTGTCCGCGGGTGGGGAAGACGCGAGGCCGGCGCGGCGCCGGCGGCCGAGGCGGTGTGCGGGGTGGCCTCCGAGGCCGAGGCGGTATGCGGGGTAGCCCCGGCGGCCGAGGCGGTATCCGGGACAGCCCCCGCGGCCGAGGCGGTATGCGAGGCGCCTTCCGCGGCCGAGGCGGTGTGCGGGGTGGCCCCCGCGACCGAGGCGGTGTGGGAGGTGGTGCCGGTCACGCCGGCGGAGCGGGTGCGGCGTCGACGGCGGGAGAGCGCCGCCTCGGGAGCGGGCACGGGGGCCTTCGCAGCAATCCCGGATGCCTCTGCCGGGGACTCGCCGCGCCCACGCGCCCTGTCCTTGCGCTCGGAACGCAGGCAGCGGCGGATCGACTCCGGGTCGAGTCCCTCGTTGCAGGCCTGGTGCAGAAGACGCGCGAAGAGGTAGTCGGGGTCGGCGGCCAGGGCCATGGCGAGGGCCTCCCGGGCCTCCAGTTCGTCACCCGTGGACCAGGCGACCCATCCGGCGAGGGTGAGGGCTGCCGCGGCGTGCTCGCCGTACGGTCCGACGCAGCGGCGGGCCAGCGTCCGCCACAGGCGCAGAGCGGGGGCCGCCTCCTCTCCCTCCATCCACGCGGCCGCTCGGTCGCGTGTCGTACGGTCCTGCAGGCCGAGGATCAGCGTTGCGGCTTCGTCGTGGGTGACCAGCTCATCGTCGCGCTGATCCGCCTGCACAGGTCCGGTGACGGGCGGAGCCTCGCTCAGGCGTCCCATGATCCGCTCGGCCAGCCGCAGCGTCTCCTCGGCCACCTCCTCCCGGCCGGTCTCGTCGAGAATCCTGGGGATCAGGGCCATGTTGGCGGTGTCGAGGGCGATCTGCTGCTCGAGCGCCGCGGTGCTCTCCCAGGGCAGCAGCCTGGCCCGTAGCTCGCGCAGCGTGCCGCGCACCTGGATCCCGGCGTAGGTCGCGGCAGCGGCGAGCACCGAGGTGCCGGGCAGGCCCATCGGGGTTCCCTCCGGCGGACAGCACACCTCGTTCGCGCAACAGTAGGACCAGTAGCGACCGTCCGAGATGCACAGGGCCTCCACCACCGGCACGTCCATGGCGCCGCACTCGAGGCGCAGTTTCTGGGCCAGTGGCATCAGCCGCTCCTTGACCTGCCGGCCCGACTCGCCCTTGCCCGGTTCCTGGCACAGGAAGGCGACCATCTGGTCGGGCTTGGCTCCGCGCCGCTCGCTGCCCGTGACCAGGCCGTGGGCGAGTTGCCGGGCGGCGGACGGCCAGTCGTCGGGGTTGGCGGGGATACCGAGGCGGGCCCGGCCGCCGAACCGGCCGCGGCCGTCCTGGTCGTTGAGGGCCACCAGGACGATGCTGTCCTCGGGGCGGTAGCCGAGCAGGTAGGGCAGGGCGTCGGCCAGCTCCGCCGGAGAGCGCAGGGTGACCTGCTGCTCGCTGCCGTGCCTCTCGTACGCGGTGCAGGCCACGTCCGGTGCACGCAGGTACCGGCTGCCGGGCCTACCTTCCGCTGCCAGTCCGCGGCTCGCGTCGAGTCCACCGCTCGGGTCCAGTCCACCGCTCGGGTCCAGTCCACCGCTCCGTTCGCGTTCGCCGCTGCCTTCCTGTCCGCAGTGCGTTTCCTGTCCGCAGTGCGTTTCCTGTCCGGCGTTCGCTTCTCGCCCGGCGTTCACGCCACGCTCGCCGTCGGCTTTACGGCCGTTGATGTCGCCGTTTTCGGGGGATCCAGTCATTTCGCTGTGATTCGTCATGCGGAGACGATCTCGCGGATTGCCAGCCTCCGCTTGCCCCTGTGGATAACTCCGAGCAGGGACACGTCACCCCTGCCAACGGCGCCCGCGGAAGCCCCCGCCCCACTGCGGCTGTCAGTGCCGTCCTGTTGTATGGGACGCATGGAGCACACGAGCAACGCGGAACTCCGGTCGGAACTCCGGTCGGCCGCCGACGCCGTCCTCGCCCGCCTCGTCGGGGACACCTCCGGCACGGCCCGGCTGCGCGAGGACCAGTGGCGGGCGATCGAGGCGCTGGTGGCCGAACGGCGCCGGGCGCTGGTCGTCCAGCGCACGGGCTGGGGCAAGTCCGCGGTGTACTTCGTGGCGACCGCCCTGCTCCGGGAGCGGGGCAGCGGCCCCACCGTGATCGTCTCCCCCCTGCTCGCGCTGATGCGCAACCAGGTCGAGGCCGCCGCCCGGGCCGGCATCCACGCCCGGACAATCAACTCCTCGAACACCGAGGAGTGGGAAGCCGTCCAGGAGGAGATCGCGACCGGGAAGGTCGACGTTCTGCTGGTGAGCCCCGAGCGGCTCAACAACCCCGACTTCCGCGACCAGGTACTGCCCAGGCTGGCCGCCGCCACCGGGCTGCTCGTGGTCGACGAGGCCCACTGCATCTCCGACTGGGGCCACGACTTCCGCCCCGACTACCGGCGGCTGCGCACCATGCTCGGGGATCTCCCGGCCGGTGTGCCGGTCCTGGCGACGACCGCCACCGCCAACGCGCGGGTGACCGCCGACGTCGCGGAGCAGCTCGGCACCGGCGGCAGTTCGGACGCCCTGGTGCTGCGTGGCCCGCTGGACCGGGAGAGCCTGAGCCTGAGTGTGCTGCGCCTGCCGGACGCGGCACACCGGATGGCCTGGCTCGCCGACCACCTAGACGACCTGCCGGGCTCGGGGATCATCTACACGCTGACCGTGGCCGCGGCCGAGGAGGTCACGGCGTTCCTGCGGCAGCGCGGGCACACCGTGGCCTCGTACACCGGCAGGACGGAGAACGCCGACCGGCAGCAGGCCGAGGAGGACCTGCTCGCCAACAAGGTCAAGGCCCTGATCGCCACCTCCGCGCTCGGCATGGGCTTCGACAAGCCCGACCTGGGTTTCGTGGTGCACCTGGGCTCGCCGTCCTCCCCCATCGCCTACTACCAGCAGGTCGGCCGTGCCGGGCGGGGCGTGGAACACGCCGAGGTGCTGCTGCTGCCGGGGAAGGAGGACGAGGCGATCTGGGAGTACTTCGCGTCGCTGGCCTTCCCGTCGGAGGACCTGGTGCGCCGCACCCTCGACGTCCTCACGCGGGCCGGCAGGCCGATGTCGCTGCCCGCTCTGGAGCCCCTGGTGGAGCTGCGCCGCTCCCGTCTGGAGACCATGCTCAAGGTCCTCGACGTGGACGGCGCGGTCAAGCGGGTCAAGGGCGGCTGGATCGCGACCGGGCAGCCGTGGACGTACGACGCGGACCGGTACGCCTGGGTGGCGCGGCAGCGAGAAGCCGAGCAGCAGGCGATGCGCGCCTACGTGGCGACGACGGACTGCCGGATGGAGTTCCTGCGACGGCAACTGGACGACGAGGGTGCCAAACCCTGTGGCCGCTGCGACAACTGCGCCGGCCCGCGTTTCACCGCCGCGGCCTCCGCGGACGCCGTCGCCGCCGCACGCGTGGACCTGGGCCGGGCGGGCGTCGAGGTGGATCCCCGCCGGATGTGGCCCACCGGGCTTCCCGCGATCGGCGTCGAGCTCAAGGGACGGATTCCGGCCGGAGAACAGGCCGCGCCGGGGCGGGCGTTGGGGCGCCTGTCGGACATCGGCTGGGGAAACCGGCTGCGGCCGATGCTCGCGCCCCAGGCTCCGGACGGGCCTGTCCCGGACGACGTGGCGAAGGCCGTGGTCGGCGTACTCGCCGACTGGGCGAAGGGCCCAGGGGGCTGGGCTTCCGGGGCCGAGGACGCACCGCCCCGTCCGGTGGGTGTGGTCACCGTCGCCTCGCGCAGCAGGCCCCGGCTGGTCCACTCGCTCGGGGCGCACATCGCGGAGGTCGGCCGGCTGCCGCTGCTCGGCGCCGTCGAGTACGCGGGCGACTCCGCACCTGCCCACCGGAGCAACAGCGCCCAGCGCCTGAAGGCCCTCGTGGGGGCGCTGACCGTGCCGCCGGCGCTCGCGTCCGCTCTCGCCGAGTCACCGGGCCCGGTGCTGCTCGTGGACGACTACACGGACACCGGGTGGACCCTCGCGGTCGCGGCCCGCATGCTCAGACGCGCCGGCGCACCAGGTGTGTTGCCACTGGTGCTGGCGGTACAGACCTGAGGCGAGCGGTGCTGCCCGCCTGCCGGAAAACAGGCGACGACGGCACCTGCCGCGCGCACACCCCTGGACACCGGGCGCCTCCCTGACGTACGAACGTGTCGCGCTCGAACGCACCATGGGTCACCCGGCGACGCTTCCGGCGGGGACGGGGTGGGGATATAAGCCGCGCATCATCCGATACCGGTCCGCTGCCCCAATTGCTCGTTGCCGCATCCAAGTTCGACAGGAAGAATTGAGGTCCGCTCCCGCACAGCTCGTCGGATGCTCCGGCAGGGCTTCACTGCGGTGCGCGCTCCCGAATCCGACCCCGCCCGCAGTGTGGGCGCGTAGCCGAAGGGAGGACCGTGACCTTCGGATTCGCTCCGTCCTCGGCGGCATCGTTGTCGACGTCCGCCGCCTCCGCCAGCCGCTTGCTCGAACCGGCGGAGTGGGCCGCCGCCGGGATCCCGCTGCTGCGCAACCCCCGGGAGGTCGTCAGCGGGCTGCACGCCCGGCACCGTCCCACGCCGGCGACCGCCGTCGTGGCCGTCCTGGACCCGGACGAGCGGCTGCGGGCGAGTGCCTCGTTCACCCGCCGCCCGGCGCCGGCCGACGGCTGGATGTTCCGCAACGTGCTGCTGGCCCAGCTGCGCCGGGTCATCCCGCACGACCTGCGGCGCCGCACCCCGGTGCGTACGGCCGTGCTGCTCTACTGCCGGGAGGGCGACGCGCGGTGGACCGAGGAGGACGGCGCGTGGATGTGGGGCCTGCGGGACGCCTGCACGCTGCACGGACTGCGCTGCGGGGCCTACATCACGCTGACGCGTGACGGCTGGCAGGTGCTCGGCGAGGGACGTGGCGGGCGTCGCCCGAACGCGGACTCGCCCCCGGAACCGTTCGCCACCTCCGAGGCGCCTCCCCCGCTGCCCCGCACGGGCGGTGTCGCCTCGGACGTCCTGCGCCGCGCGGCGGCTCGCTGAGGGAACCACCGACCCCCTGCCGGGTCACCCGCCTGCTCCGCACCACCGACACCCGCGCACACCGTACGCCCGCGTCGCACCGCGTACGGGTACGGCGGTCAGGTCGGGGCCGTTGCCGCCAGCAGGCCCTCGTATCCCACAGAAACGGGCACTTCGGCCGACCGCGCATGAGGCAAACCAGGCCGGTCGGCCACGCGCGCAGCTCGGCACACCACGCCACCGGCATCCCGCCGAGACGCCCGCAGCGACGGGCGTCGGCTCAGACGCCCGCGCCCAGCACCGAGTTGATCTGCTGCGGATCACCGCAGACGATCAGCAGCGCACCGGCCCGGGAGTGGGCCAGGGTCAGCGCACTGGCCGCCGCGGCCTGCGAACCACCGTTGACGGCCACCACGACGACGGGACGCGAGGCGGCACGGTCCGCGACGGCGGCGTCCGCGTAGAAGACGTCATCGCGGGCGTCGTGCTGCGCCCAGTAGGAGGCCTCGCCGAAGGACAGCTCGTGAGCGGCCCACGGGTGCGGCTCGCCGGTGGTGATGACCAGCACGTCGCCAGGGGCGCGCCCCGAGTCGAGCAGCAGGTCCACGGCTTCCTCGGCGGCGTCCAGGGCGCCCTGGGCCGAGGCCGGAATCAGCTGGATCTGGGGGGCTGCCGAAGCGGCGGGGGCAGCGGCCGGGCTCGACGGCCCGGGCTTGGCGGCCGCCACGTCACGCGGCGTGCGTTGCACCGGAGGCGTGGGCCGGAGCGGGCCGGGACGACCGGGGCGCGACGGAGCCGCGGGGCGGGGGCCGGGTACGGGACGGGGGGTCGGCGCGGTACGGCCGCTGGCCGGGGTGGCGCGGGGACCCTGGGCACTCTCGTGAATCTGAGGCTCCTCGGGAATGAGAGGCATGGGTTGATGTTTATCAAACATTGGTACGGCTCGCGTCGGCGGGTGTCACCTGTGTGCGCACGGAACCGTCAGAAATCGAAGCCGAGCTGACCCACGATTTCCGGAACGCTTCCGTCCACACAGGTGCGGACCTTCTTGAGGTGCCGCCACCGGGGCAGCGCATCAAGATACGCCCACGACAACCGGTGGTGCGGGGTGGGGCCCCGCTCCTCCAGTGCGGCCTTGTGCACGGGTGACGGATACCCGGCGTTGTCCGCAAAACCGAAGTCTGCATGGTCGATACCCAGTTCGGCCATCATTTTGTCGCGCTGAACCTTGGCGATCACCGATGCCGCCGCGACCGCCACGCACGACTGGTCGCCCTTGATGACCGTGCGGACCTTCCACGGCGCCCCGAGGTAGTCGTGCTTCCCGTCGAGAATCACCGCGTCCGGACGCACCGGAAGACCCTCCAGGGCCCGCACCGCCGCGAGTCGCAGCGCGGCCGTCATCCCCAGGTCGTCTATCTCCTCTGGGGAGGCATGCCCCAGGGCGTACGACGTCACCCAGGTCCGCAGCTCCTCGGCGAGCGCGGCACGCCGCTTGACGGAGAGCAGTTTGGAGTCGGTGAGGCCCGCGGGGGGCCGGCGCAGACCGGTGATCGCCGCGCAGACGGTGACGGGACCGGCCCACGCGCCGCGCCCCACCTCGTCGACACCGGCAATGATCTTCGCTCCGGTCGTGGCGCGGAGTGAGCGCTCGACGGTGTGAGTAGGCGGTTCGTACGGCATGGCGCCCTTAGACTACGCCGCCCGGAACCGGCCGCGACACCCTGGTTTCCACCGGCGTCTCGGCACCCGTCCCGCCCGCGGGTCAGGCAGCGCCGGGGCGCAACAGCGGAAGCATGAGCCGGCTGACCATCTCCTCGATCTCCTCATCGCTCCATTCGCTTCCGTGCATCTTGGAGCGGTACATCATCATCGCCGGGATGACATCGGCGACGTATCGGTTGTCCGCGTCCGACCTGACTTCGCCCCGCTCGATTCCGCGGGCGATGACCTCGCGGAGCAGCTTGAGGAGGGGCTCGACCACCCCTTCGAAGATCACGCCGTGGAAGCGTTCCGCTTGCGTCGGGTCGCATTCGTGAATCACCGCGCGAAGGGCGACGCCCGGCCGGGAGTACATCGCGTCGCGCGCCCGCCGGCACAGGGCGACCAGGTCCTCGCGCACACTGCCGAGGTCGGGAGCCCCTTCGAAGGACGGCAGACCGGCCTGGAGGGCGTCGGCGACGAGGTCCTCCTTGGACGGCCAGCGCCGGTAGACCGCGGCCTTGCCGGTCTGGGCGCCGGCGGCGACGCCCTCCATCGTCAGGCCGTTCCAGCCGACCGTGCTCAACTGCTCCAGCGCGGCATCCAGGATCGCGCGTTCGAGCACGGGGCCACGCCGGCGCAAGGAGGCCGGCCGAGCGGTGGCGGCCGTCCAGCGCGAGGTAACCATCAGCGTCTCCAGTACAGGGAAGCGGGGATTCCGGGGACGGGTTCTTGTCACAGGGCGGCAAAGGGGGACGCGCCCTGCTGCGACGTTTTAAGTGAACGCTTGCGTTCACTACTGGGGCCTCACTACCGTTGACGCGACAGTGAACGCCAGCGTTCACTAACTCTTCTGTGGGGGACCCATAGTGACAACCTCTCAGCTGATCCAGAACCAAGAACCAGGGGGCGCGCGCCGCGAGGGGCATCCCGGCATCGCGCTCACCGTCATCGCGGCCTGCCAACTCATGGTGGTGCTCGACGCGACGATTGTGAACATCGCGCTCCCGCACATTCAACAAGCGCTCCAGTTCAGCACCACCGATCTGACCTGGGTGGTCAGCTCCTACACACTCACCTTCGGCGGCCTGCTGCTGCTCGGCGGCCGGGCCGGTGACATCCTCGGCCGGCGTCGGGTCTTCATGACCGGCATCCTGCTGTTCACCCTCGCCTCGCTGCTCGGCGGCCTCGCACAGGAGCCCTGGCAGTTGCTGGCCGCACGGGTCCTGCAGGGCATGGGCGGCGCGATCGCCTCGCCCACGTCGCTGGCGCTGATCACCACCACCTTCCCCGAAGGGCCGGAGCGCAACAGGGCCTTCGGCGTCTTCGCCGCCGTCTCGGCGGGCGGCGGCGCCATCGGTCTGCTCGCGGGGGGCATGCTCACCGAGTGGCTCGACTGGCGCTGGGTGCTCTTCGTCAACGTGCCGATCGGTGTGCTGATCGCCTTCCTCACACCGCTGTACATCAGCGAATCCGAACGACACACCGGACGCTTCGACATCCTGGGCGCGGTGACCTCGACCGCGGGCATGGCCTCCCTCGTCTACGGCTTCATCCGCGCGGCGGACGAGGGCTGGCGGGACAGTCTCACCATCGGGTCGTTCGGTGCCGCCGTGGTCCTGTTGCTGGCCTTCGCGCTCATCGAGTCCCGGGCCAAGGAGCCGATCACCCCGCTGCGGATGTTCGCCGACCGCAACCGCTCGGGCACGTACGTGATCATGCTGAGCCTCGCGGCGGCGATGTTCGGCATGTTCTTCTACGTCGTGCTCTTCGTGCAGAACGTGCTCGGGTACAGCCCCATCGAGGCCGGACTCGCCTTCCTGCCGGTGACGGTGGTGATCGCCCTCGGCGCGGGTCTGTCCCAGCGGTTCCTGCCGGTGCTGGGACCCAAGCCGTTCATGCTCGCCGGCTCGACGCTCGTCGTGATCGGGCTGGCCTGGCAGACGCTGCTCAGCTCCGACAGCTCGTACGCCGGCGGAGTGCTCGGTCCGATGCTGCTCTTCGGCTTCGGCATGGGCCTGAACTTCGTGACGCTGACCCTCACGGCCGTCTCCGGTGTCGCCCAGCACGAGGCGGGTGCGGCGTCCGGGCTCCTCAACACCACGCAGCAGGTGGGCGGTGCGCTCGGCCTGTCCATCCTGACGACGGTGTTCGGCACGGCCAGCAGGGACGAGGCCGATAAGCAACTGCCGAGGTTCATGGCCGACGGCTCCGCGGAACAGAAGGCGGAGTTCGCCAGGACACACCAGCTGCCCGCCCCCTGGGGGCACGAGGTGCTCGCCCAGGGCATCTCCACGGCCTTCGTACCGGCCGCCGCGATGGCGGTCCTGGCCCTGGCCACCGCGTGGCTGGTGATCCGGGTCCGCAAGAGCGACCTGGAGGCACTCTCCGGCTCGGCCGGCCCCGGGATGGGCTGAGGACAGCACCTCGCGGGCGGGCCACGGCGGCTCATCGACAGGCGCGACACAGGTCGGTCGGTGGCTGCCGAGGCGGCCCCCCACCGCCCGCGCACACCTCGCCCACCGGAGGGACGACAGCGCGGACAGTGATCCTGCTCTACCCGCCCGCCCCGGACGCGCCGCCAGGCAGCACAGGACGAGCAGGACACCGAGCAGAACTCCCATGATCGCCCCCTGTCGTGCCCGCGGATACTCGGTACGTGTGCGCCCTCATGGCTCACACAGCGGTTGTCACGACAACGGGCGGCGGTCACGGAGAGTTCCCGGCGCGCACGGAGAGTCCTGACGCTAGGCCGGCGTCGGTACCCAGTCCGGCAACGCTTCCGTCCGCTCCACCCACTCGGCAGGAGGAGCCCCCGCCTTCCCGGAGGCGACCACCCCGCCCACGATGGCGCAGGTGGTGTCCACGTCCCCACCGACCTGGGCGGTCGTCCAGAACGCCTGCTCATAGTCCTCGAGGGCGCGAGCGGCCGACCAGAGCGCGAAAGGAACCGTGTCGTGCGCCGACGTACGCCGTCCGCAGCCCAGTACGGCCGCGACGGTCGCCGCGTCCGCGTAGTCGAGCATGTCGCGGGCCCGGCGCAGTCCCGCGCCGACCGCGCTCCTGGCGGGAACCAGCGCGATCACCCCGTCCAGCAGGGCCTCTGCCCCGGGCGGGCCGCCCGGGGCGGCGGCGAAGGCGGCAGCGGCCGCGACCGCCATGGCGCCGACCACCGCCTCGCGGTGCTGGTGCGTGGGGTAGGCGGAGATCTCCGCCTGGTGGGTCGCCTGCTCGGGGTCGTCCGCGTACCAGGCGCCGAGCGGCGCTACCCGCATCGCCGCACCGTTGCCCCAGGAGCCCTGCCCGTTGAACAGCGCGGCGGCGAGTTCCCGCCAGTCGCCGCCCTCCCGCACCTGCCGCAGCAGACGGTTCACCGCCGGGCCGTAGCCCCGGTCGAAATCGTGGTGCTGCGCGAAGGACTGTGCCAGGGCGTCCTGGTCGATGCGGTGGTGGGCGGCCAGGACGGCGACGACCGAACAGGCCATCTCCGTGTCGTCGGTCCACTGCCAGCACCCCGGCGGCAGCTCGCGGCGCTTGAGCAGCGGGTAGTGCACGGGAACGAAGAACTGGGAACCCAGGGCGTCCCCGACGGCCAGTCCGCGCAGGCTGGCCAGGGCGCGGCTCAGGCGCCCGTCAGGAGAGGAATCAGCGGTCATCGCCCTGCCACTCTAAGTCGTAGCCCGGGCATCCAGCACCGGTGCGGTCGTTGCTCTTCGCCCGGCGCGGGCTCCTGGTCCCCTCACCGCTCACGTACGTTCGTGCAATGACGCACGACACGCACCCTCGCCCGACGGGCCCATGAGCGGCTGGTGGGATGCCCTGGAGGGAAGGACCCGCGAGGAGGGACGCCGACGTCCTGCGCGACCGGCGGTTCGTCGTGCTGGTCGCCGTCCTGGACGACCCAGCCGGGGAAGGCCATCTGGCGACCGTCCGTCACCGCCACGGCGCGGCCCCGCCGGGCACGGTCGCCGAGGCGGGCCGGGCCCTGGCCGACCACCTCAGGGTGCCCTTCCACTTCCCCTCCCTGGACGTGCCCGACGACGAGGCCCCGCGCCGGCAGAGGTCCGGCGGCTGCCGGAAGAGGCAGGATGCGCCCCGGGGGGATCAATGAGACATCACAGCTCCCCTCCCGGTGTCAGGCCATGAGGCGTCTGGCGTCTATCCGGTGATGCCGTACGGTTCGGGCTCCCGCCACCGGTCGAAGGGCCGGTCGAGCGTGTACTTGCCGTCCTCCCCCAGAACGAGCATCCGCATCTCCGCGTTCCCGGGGTTCGACAGCGACTCGAACTCCGCCACCGTCCAGTGGAACCAGCGCATGCAGAACAGCCGCATGGCCAGGCCATGGGTGACCAGGAGGACGTTCGGGGGGTGGTCGGGTGCCTCGAAACTGCGGAACAGGCTCTCCAGGAAGTTGCCGACCCGGTCGTAGACGTCGGCGCCGGACTCGCCCTGGGCGAAGCGGTAGAAGAAGTGGCCGTAGGCGTCCCGGTAGGCCTTCTGCAGGCGCACGTCGTCCCGGTCCTGCCAGTTGCCCCAGTCCTGCTCGCGCAGCCGCGGCTCCTCGCGCACCCGTATGAGCTCGGGGTCGAGGCGGAAGGCGCGCAGTGTCTCGTGCGTGCGGCGGTACGGGGAGACGTACACGCTGACGCGCTCGCGGCCGAACAGCTCGCGGAGCTTCTTCCCCGTCTCCTCGGCCTGCCGCCGGCCCCGCTCGGTCAGGGCGAGCGCGTGGTCGGGCTCGCGCTCGTACACGGAGTCATCAACATTGCCCGTTGACTCGCCGTGCCGGACAAGGACGATGCGCCGTGGTCGTGCCATGCCAGAACCCTAGATCGAACGACGCCCCGGCGAGCACTCGGGCGGGCACCATACGGCACAGGTCACACACACCCGCGTCGCGGACCGCACCGGGACGCGGGGACGATCACACCGTCCAGCCCGGCTCCAGGTCCACGATGTCGCCCGTGAGAGCCGCGATGTCGGCCTCCGTCTGCGCGCGCAGAGCGAGCCGCTCCACCCGCTCGGTGCGGTACTTGCCGTGCTCGGCGGCCGACCGCCACATCGACAGGACCAGGAACTCGTGGCCGGGCGCCTCCCCGAACAGCCCGCGGATCATGCCGGGCGAGCCGGCCATCGCCGGGTTCCAGACCTTCTCCTGCATCAGGACGAAGTGCTCGGCCCGCTCCTCGTGAACACGACACAGCGCCACACGCAGCAGGTCGGCGTCCGTGAAACGCGGTTCGAAGCCGGTTTTCACGTCGAAGCGGTAGTCGAAGAGCCGGACCTGGGCGTCCTTGAAGGTGCCCGACTGGGCGGAGGCCAGCCGGTCGTGGGAACGCGCCATGAAGGAGTCGTAGAAGGCCCGGCTCTCCCAGAAGGCGAAGATGTGCGCGACGTCCGGCCGGCTCCGGCTCCAGCCACCGCCCTGTCCCCGAAAACCCGGCTCCCCCAGAAGCCCCGCCCACTTTCGCTGCCCCCGCTCGAAACCCCGGCGGTCCACCACGGTGCAGCGAATCCACTTGACCAGCACCGCGCCATGGTAAGGCCACGGAGCGTGGCGCCGGTCACCCTCGCACGGACAACCGTCCCGCACGCGCGCGTGCCCGCATGGCAGGATGGACAACCAGCCATGACTGCCTGGCAGTTGGATGACCGGCGGGACTGTACGGGGAAGGGGAAGTCTGGTGAACGGCCTCAACAAGGGGATGCGCAAGGTGGAGGTCGCGGTGCGGTGGGACCCGAGTCCGGCAGGACAGCCACCCACGGACCTCGACCTCGTCGCCGCCACCTACGTCGCGACCGATCCGTACGGCGAACCGGCCTACCTGGTGCACTTCGATAGCCGCTCCCCCGACGGCACGATCACGCTGAACCGGGACAGCAAGGACGGCCAGGGGTTCGGCTACGACGAGGTCATGACGCTCGAACTGGACCGTCTCGACCCCCGCTACGCGCGCGTGGTCGTCGGTGTCGCCATCCAGCAGCGTCCCGCGACACGCACCTTCGTCAGCGTGACCAACCCCGGGCTGCGCATCCGTGAGGGATACACGGTCCTGGCCGAGGACGACTTCGGCGGCGTCCTCGGCGCCACGGCGGCGACGGTGGCGGAGTTCGTCCGGGACGGGTCCGGTCCGTGGGAGTTCCGGCCGGGCGTCCACGGCTTCGACGGGGACCCGGCGAGCTTCGCGAGGACCATGGGCGCGGCACGCCGGTGACCGACGCCGCGTGAGGTCTGCCTCCGCCTGACTCGGGGTGCGTCCTCGGCGACAGACGACGAGGGGCACCGGCCCAAGGCCGGTGCCCCTGTCTCATGCGCTCAGGCGCTCAGCCTCAGCTGCACCCGCTGGTCGAGCCGCAGCCCTCGCAGATGTAGCAGGAGCCGGCGCGCTGCATCTTCGTACCGCAGGAGAAGCACAGCGGGGCGTCGGCCTGGATGCCCAACTGCATCTCCACCAGCTCGGCGCTGGTGTGGGCCGTCTTCGGGGCCGGCTTGACGGCCTCGGACTCGGCCTTCGGCGTGCCGACGGCCTTCAGTTCCTGGGCGCGCGGCGCCGACTGGGCCAGGCCCTCGACGTCGACCTCGTCCTCAGCCGGCTCGTACGAACCGGTCTCCAGGTGACGCTGACGCTCCTCGGCGGAGTGGATGCCGAGCGCGGAGCGCGTCTCGAAGGGCAGGAAGTCCAGCGCCAGGCGGCGGAAGATGTAGTCGACGATCGACTGCGCCATCCGCACGTCCGGGTCGTCCGTCATACCGGCCGGCTCGAAGCGCATGTTGGTGAACTTCGAGACGTACGTCTCCAGGGGCACGCCGTACTGCAGGCCCACGGAGACCGCGATGGAGAAGGCGTCCATCATGCCCGCGAGGGTCGAACCCTGCTTGGACATCTTCAGGAAGACCTCGCCGAGACCGTCGTCCGGGTAGGAGTTGGCGGTCATGTAGCCCTCGGCGCCGCCGACGGTGAAGGACGTGGTGATGCCGGGGCGTCCCTTCGGGAGGCGCTTGCGGACCGGGCGGTACTCGACGACCTTCTCGACCTTGGGCTCGGCCGCCGCGGGCTCCTCGGCCTTCTTCTCGTCCGCGGAGTCCTTCTTCTTGGCGGAGAGCGGCTGGCCGACCTTGCAGTTGTCGCGGTAGATGGCGAGCGCCTTGACGCCCATCTTCCAGGCCTCGAAGTAGATTTCCTCGACCTCCTCGACGGTCGCCGTCTCCGGCATGTTGACCGTCTTGGAGATGGCGCCGGAGATCCACGGCTGGATCGCCGCCATCATGCGCACGTGGCCCATCGGGGAGATGGCCCGCTCGCCCATGGCGCAGTCGAAGACCTCGTAGTGCTCGGGCTTGAGGCCGGGCGCGTCGATCACGTTGCCGTGCTCGGCGATGTGGGCGACGATCGCCTCGATCTGCTCCTCCTGGTAGCCCAGGCGGCGCAGGGCCTGCGGGACGGTGCCGTTGACGATCTGCATCGAGCCGCCGCCGACCAGCTTCTTGAACTTCACCAGCGCCAGGTCCGGCTCGACACCGGTGGTGTCGCAGCCCATGGCGAGGCCGATGGTGCCGGTCGGGGCGAGCACGGAGGCCTGGGAGTTACGGAAACCGTTCTTCTCGCCGAGACGCAGCACGTCCTGCCAGGCCTCGGTGGCCGCGGCCCACACCGGGGTGTCCAGGTCGTCCATGCGCACGGCCGTGGTGTTGGCGTCGGCGTGCTGCTTCATGACGCGCTTGTGGGCGTCCGCGTTGCGGGCGTAGCCGTCGTACGGGCCGACGACCGCGGCGAGCTCCGCCGAGCGGCGGTAGGCCGTACCCGTCATCAGGGAGGTGATGGCGCCGGCCAGCGCGCGGCCGCCGTCGGAGTCGTAGGCGTGGCCGGTGGCCATCAGCAGGGCGCCGAGGTTGGCGTAGCCGATGCCGAGCTGGCGGAACGCGCGGGTGTTCTCGCCGATCTTCTGGGTCGGGAAGTCCGCGAAGCAGATCGAGATGTCCATCGCGGTGATGACCAGCTCGACGACCTTCTGGAAGCGCTCGGTCTCGAAGGACTGGTTGCCCTTGCCGTCGTCCTTCAGGAACTTCATCAGGTTCAGCGAGGCCAGGTTGCAGGACGTGTTGTCCAGGTGCATGTACTCGCTGCACGGGTTCGACGCGGTGATCCGGCCGGACTCGGGGCAGGTGTGCCAGTTGTTGATGGTGTCGTCGTACTGGATACCCGGGTCGGCGCAGGCCCAGGCGGCCTCGGCGATCTTGCGGAACAGGCCCTTGGCGTCGACCTCCTCGATGACCTCGCCGGTCATCCGGGCGCGCAGGCCGAACTTGCCGCCGTTCTCCACGGCCTTCATGAACTCGTCGTTCACGCGGACCGAGTTGTTGGCGTTCTGGTACTGGACGGAGGTGATGTCCTCGCCGCCCAGGTCCATGTCGAAGCCCGCGTCGCGCAGGACGCGGATCTTCTCCTCTTCCTTGACCTTGGTCTCGATGAAGTCCTCGATGTCCGGGTGGTCCACGTCGAGGACGACCATCTTGGCGGCCCGGCGGGTGGCACCGCCGGACTTGATCGTTCCGGCGGAGGCGTCGGCGCCGCGCATGAAGGAGACCGGACCGGAGGCGTTGCCGCCGGAGGACAGCAGCTCCTTGGAGGAGCGGATGCGGGAGAGGTTCAGGCCGGCGCCGGAGCCGCCCTTGAAGATCATGCCCTCTTCCTTGTACCAGTCGAGGATCGACTCCATGGAGTCGTCGACGGACAGGATGAAGCAGGCGGAGACCTGCTGCGGCTGGGCCGTGCCGACGTTGAACCAGACGGGGCTGTTGAAGCTGAAGATCTGGTGCAGGAGGGCGTACGCCAGCTCGTGCTCGAAGATCTCGGCGTCGGCGGGCGAGGCGAAGTACTTGTGGTCCTCACCGGCCTTCCGGTACGTCTTCACGATGCGGTCGATCAGCTGCTTGAGGCTGGTCTCGCGCTGCGGGGTGCCGACGGCACCGCGGAAGTACTTGCTGGTGACGATGTTGACCGCGTTCACCGACCAGAAGTCGGGGAACTCCACGCCGCGCTGCTCGAAGTTGACCGAGCCGTCGCGCCAGTTGGTCATGACGACGTCACGGCGCTCCCAGGCCACCTCGTCGTAGGGGTGGACCCCAGGGGTGGTGTGGATGCGCTCGATGCGCAGTCCCTTGCCGGCCTTCGTGCTCTTGGCTCGGCTACTGCGTGCCGGACCGCTCGCCGTCTCTGTCATGCCGCCTCCCTGTA
Organism: Streptomyces sp. NPDC052682; assembly: GCF_040678435.1. Classification (NCBI taxonomy): domain Bacteria; kingdom Bacillati; phylum Actinomycetota; class Actinomycetes; order Kitasatosporales; family Streptomycetaceae; genus Streptomyces; species Streptomyces sp. NPDC052682. The sequence goes on from NZ_JBFATS010000015.1 coordinate 132,470, forward strand.
CGGGCGAAAACGCCCTGAAGTGCCCCGTTGTTCCCGTGGCACGCGTTCTGTCTGGTGTTGCGGGCACCCACACGCATCGCCCGCAACAGGTCCTTCCTCATCGCCGCCGACCGGCCGGTCCCGGGCATCGCCGTCCGGGTCCGGCCCGCCTGTCAGTCGGCGGCGCCTGCGGGCTCGGGGACCTGAGCCGCCCCCTGGGACCCGCGATCGTCTTCCTGGCTCCCCGCACCCGCGTCCTCGCGGTCGCCTTCGTCCGCGTCGGCGCGTCCCGTCTGTTCCCTCAGCTCCGCGATGGCCGCCTCGAAGTCCTCGAGCGAGTCGAACGCCCGGTAGACGGAGGCGAAGCGCAGATAGGCGACGAGATCGAGCTCCTGCAACGGGCCGAGTATGGCCAGCCCCACGTCGTGTGTGGTCAGCTCGGCGCTGCCGGTGGCCCGCACCGCCTCCTCGACCCGCTGGCCGAGCTGGGCGAGCGCGTCCTCCGTGACGGGCCGCCCCTGGCACGCCTTCCGCACACCGTTGATGATCTTGGTGCGGCTGAAAGGCTCGGTGACGCCGGACCGCTTGACCACCATGAGCGAGCAGGTCTCCACGGTCGTGAAACGACGGGAGCAGTCGGGGCACTGGCGGCGCCTGCGGATCGACGTGCCGTCGTCGGTCGTACGACTGTCGACGACACGGCTGTCGGGGTGCCTGCAGAAGGGGCAGTGCATGAACTCCAACCCTCCTCACAGCAGACTCAATAGCCTCGCTGGACCTCTTGGGCCCCACGAAGCAGCCCCAAGCATAGGCGATCTCGGCGGGCGGGAAGACCCGGGGGACCACAACTTCTGGGCTGCTGCCGCAATCCAACCACTAGATGTGGGGATTGGCTCATACATGCACGCGGTCCACGCGTGTCGCAGGCATAGCCGCAGGTGACGCGGCACCACGGCGCCCGCACGGGCCACGGCACGCGCCCGTGTGCCGCGCGGCGGGTGCGGAGACGGCGTGCGAACCCCGGGGAGGGGACGTGCGACTCCCGCGCAGACGGGGGCCGGTCCACGGGGAACGGGCCCCTGGATGGCACACTGAGGCCACAGCCCACAAGGTCACCGTCCCGGCGGTGAAGAGTACCGCAATAGGTCTTTTTGTCCGCCGCGGACCGCAGCAGCCAATACACCTGGAAACAGCGCCCCGTCACGCGGATTCGCGATTTTTCACTCGAACGTGTGTTTGGCGCAACCTTTCGAAAGCAACTACCGTTGTGCTGCAGGGAGACCATCGAGAGGGGCCGACGTGACCACCACCGCAGACAGTGCCACCATCACTGCCCAGGACCGCTCCCAGGGCCGACTCGAGCCGGTGCATGCGATGAACGAAGCCACGAATCCCGAGGGGCACAAGCGCTCCCTGCCGGGCCGACCTCCAGGCATCCGGGCCGACAGCTCCGGACTCACCGATCGCCAGCGCCGGGTGATCGAGGTCATCAGGGACTCCGTGCAGCGACGCGGCTACCCGCCGTCGATGCGCGAGATCGGCCAGGCGGTCGGCCTCTCCAGCACCTCCTCCGTCGCCCACCAGCTGATGGCACTGGAGCGCAAGGGTTTCCTGCGCCGCGACCCGCACCGCCCGCGCGCGTACGAGGTACGCGGATCCGACCAGGCCGCCTCCGTGCAGCCCACGGACACCACGGGCAAGCCGGCCGCGTCGTACGTCCCGCTGGTCGGCCGGATCGCCGCCGGTGGCCCGATCCTCGCGGAGGAGTCCGTCGAGGACGTCTTCCCGCTCCCCCGCCAGCTCGTCGGCGACGGTGAGCTGTTCGTCCTGAAGGTCGTCGGCGACTCGATGATCGAGGCCGCGATCTGCGACGGCGACTGGGTGACGGTGCGCCGCCAGCCCGTCGCCGAGAACGGGGACATCGTCGCGGCGATGCTCGACGGCGAGGCCACCGTCAAGCGCTTCAAGCGCGAGGACGGGCACGTCTGGCTCCTCCCGCACAACTCGGCGTACGAGCCGATCCCCGGTGACGACGCGACCATCCTCGGCAAGGTCGTCGCCGTGCTGCGCCGCGTCTGAGCACCGTGCGGGGCGCGGCTCGCCCGCTCCGCCCCCTGACCGGGCCCCGGAACCTCTGCGCCGGTTCCGGGGCCCTGCGCTGTCCAGGCCCGGTGGCGGACGGACATCCTCAGGGCTCGGCCCGGCGCGGTATCGCGCCGGGCCGAGCCCTCCTCACCCTGCTTCCGCCTGCTTGGCCGCCGCGTCGATCGCCGCCAGCGACTTCCTCACCTGGTTACGGTCCGTGGTGTACCAGAAGTCGGGCAGTGAGGCCTTGAGATAGCTCCCGTACCGGGCCGTCGCCAGCCGGGGGTCCAGTACGGCGACCACACCCCGGTCCCCCGACGCCCGCACGAGCCGGCCGGCGCCCTGGGCCATGAGCAGCGCGGCATGGGTGGCGGCGACCGCCATGAAGCCGTTGCCGCCGGCGTCCTCCACGGCCTTCTGGCGGGCGCTCATCAGGGGATCGTCCGGACGCGGGAAGGGGATCTTGTCCATGACGACCAGCTGGCAGCTGGGGCCGGGCACGTCGACCCCCTGCCAGAGCGAGAGCGTGCCGAAGAGACAGGTCTCCGGGTCGGCGGCGAAGTTCTTGATCAGCTCGCCGAGGGTCTCCTCACCCTGGAGGAGGATGGGGAACTCGGGGATACGGGAGCGCAGCTCCTCGGCGGCCAGCTGGGCCGCCCGCATCGAGGAGAACAGGCCGAGGGTGCGGCCACCGGCGGACTGGATCAGCTCGGTGAGCTCGTCGAGCATGTCCGCGCGGTCTCCGTCCCGCGCGGGGCGCGCCAGGTGTTTGGCGACGTAGAGGATGCCCTGCTTGCGGTAGTCGAACGGGGAGCCGACGTCGACGCCCCTCCACCGGGGCAGGTCGTCGCCCTCGGTGCCTTCCGGGGCCAGGCCCAGGGACGCGCCGACGCCGTTGAAGTCCCCGCCCAGCTTCAGGGTCGCGGAGGTCAGGATGACGGAGCGGTCCGCGAAGAGCTTCTCCCGCAGCAGGCCCGACACGGACATCGGGGCCACCCGCAGGGAGGCGCCGAAGCGGTCGTGGCGCTCGTACCAGACGACGTCCCACTCGGAGCCGTTGGTGATCCGCTCCGCGACGTCGTGGATGGTCTCCACGGAGGCCAGCGCCTGCTTGCGGACCGCGTCCTCGTCCTGCACGGACTTGTCACGGGTGGCGCCGATCGCGGAGATCACCGTACGGCAGGCGTCGCGCAGGGCCATGAGGGCGTAGCCGAGGTCCTCCGGGATCTCCTCGAGGCGGCCGGGCAGGGCCAGCTCCATCAGCCGTCCGAAGCCCTCGGCGGCGGTCTGGAGCTGGTCGGCGGCCTTCTCGTTGACCAGCTTCGCGGCACGGCGCACCGCGCGGTTGACCTGGCCGGGGGTGAGTTCACCGGTGGCGACGCCGGTGACCCGGGAGACCAGTTCGTGGGCCTCGTCGACGATCAGCACCTCGTGCTGCGGGAGGACCGGGGCTCCCTCGATGGCGTCGATCGCGAGCAGCGCGTGGTTGGTGACGACGACGTCCGCGAGCTTGGCGTGCTCACGGGCCGCCTCGGCGAAGCACTCGGCTCCGTACGCGCACTTCGAGGCGCCCAGGCATTCCCGGGAGGACACCGACACCTGGGCCCAGGCGCGGTCCGAGACGCCGGGGGTGAGGTCGTCGCGGTCGCCGGTCTCCGTCTCGTCCGCCCAGTCGCGCAGCCGCAGCAGGTCCTGGCCGAGCCTGCTGGTGGGAGCGGCCGCCTCGAACTGGTCGAAGAGCCCCTCCTCCTCGTCCTGGGGGACGCCCTCGTGGAGCCGGTGCAGGCACAGGTAGTTCGAGCGGCCCTTGAGCATCGCGAACTCCGGGCGGCGGCGCAGCAGCGGATGCAGGGCCTCCACCGTGCGCGGCAGGTCGCGTTCCACGAGCTGGCGCTGGAGCGCGAGCGTGGCGGTCGCGACGATCACACGCTCCCCGTGCGCGAGCGCGGGCACCAGGTAGCCGAGCGACTTTCCGGTGCCGGTGCCGGCCTGGACCAGCAGATGGGAACCGTCGTCGATCGCTTCGGCGACGGCTTCGGCCATGGCCACCTGGCCGGGGCGCTCCGTGCCGCCGACGGCAGCGACGGCAGCGTGCAGGAGTTCGGGGAGTGAGGGCTTTGTCATAGCGCGACCACCCTACGACCCGGCACTGACAAACGGGTGATCAAGGCGGGGACGACCAGTGCGATCAAGGCGGAGGGCTCCTGGAAGGCGAGGGGCAGTGAATGGCGAGGGGCAGTGAATGGCGGGGGGCACGGCGCTACAGCAGGTGGCGCAAGGACCGGTCCCGGACCATCAGCGCGGCCCGCTTGGCGGGCAGGTCGGCCTCGGCGGAGAACCGGAATCCGGCGCTCAGGAAGGCGGCCACGGAGGCGGTGTTGCGCAGGTCGGGTTCGGCGAGGACGCGTGTGCAGGCGGGTCTTGTGTCGAGGACGAGATCGGCGACGGATCTGAGCAGGGTGCCGCCGAGTCCGCGCCCGCGGTCGGCGACCGCGCCGATGAGGAGGTGGATCCCGGTGTCATGAGGGCGGACGGGACAGTGGCGGGCCAGGGGGTCGAGGTCCGCCCGGTAGATCTCCCAGTAGCTCATCGGGGTGCCGTTCAGCACTCCGATGCAGGGGACGCTGCGTCCGTCCCCGGCGAGCTGGGCCCGCACGTGCTCCTCGGTGACGCTCGGCGGCCCGGACAGCTCCCAGAACGCCGCGACGGCCGGGTCGTTCATCCAGCGGGCGATGAGCGCGAGGTCCCGTTCCGGGCGGACCGGGACCAGGTGGAACACGCCCGCGGGGGTGTCGACGGGGCCCCAGTCGGCGACGCCGTCGAGCAGGTCGTCGGCCGGGAGGAGCGGGCGTGGCCGTTCCTCCCTGAGCAGGGCGGCGAACCCGTCCGGCAGACGCAGGTCGAGCGTGTCCTCGCCGCCCGTGCCGGGGCCGGATCCGGCGGCGGTGCCGACTTCGGTGCTGCGGGCTGCGCAGGCGGTGTCGGCGCTCGTTTCGCGGGGAGGCACGGCGACGCTCCTCTCAGATGGCCGGGACGGTCACGCGTGCAGGGGGTTGGCGAGGGTGACGTAGACGGACTGGGCCTCGACCGGGCCGACGAGTTCGTCCAGGCCGTGCAGCCGGGTCAGCAGGTTGGCCTTGCACCGCAGGACGGGTGAGTCCAGCAGGTGGGCGGGCAGGGAGGTGCGCAGCCGGGCCGGACCTGAGGCCACGTCGCCGAGGAAGCGCCGGAAGGCGGCGAGGAGCAGGCGTTCGTCCGCCAGGCGCTGTGAACCGAACGCCCCGATGAGGCCGAACACGTTGTTGACCGCCAGGTAGTAGACGAAGCGCTCGTCGGTGACGTCGTCGGAGACGAACGTGTCGCTGTGCTCCCCGATGCCCGGCAGCCGGGCGTCGAGTTCGGCCCGCCGTGAGGCACGGAAGTAGTAGCCCTGGTTGTCGCGGTAGCGGCCGCCCGCGGGCCAGCCGTCGGCGTCCAGCAGGAGCAGGGTGTTCTGCTGGTGCGCCTCCAGGGCCACGCCGGCCTCCGCGTCCAGCCACAGCACGGGACGTACCACCTGCTCCAGGTACCGCAGGAACCATTCCACGGCGACGGCCCCGCGTGGCCGGCCGGTGCGGGCGGCGAGGCGGGTGATGACCTCGGCGAGCCGGGACCGCATGGCGGGACCGCACGTTCGCGCGCGGGCTGTCCCGGTGCCCGGTCGTGTGCGGGGGCGCGGCGCGACGAATCCGGCCAGGCAGGAGACGTCGTCCGTGGGGGCGAAGGGGTTGTGCCGGATGACCACGTCGACTCCGGGAACGGGCCGTCCGCCGGGTGCGTCGACGGCGATCCAGGCGGGGTCCCGGACGATGTCGAATCCCGGGTGCGCGGCCCGCCACCGCTGGGACAGGCCGGTGCGCAGCAGGCGGTGGACCTCGACGCCCCGGTGGAGTTCCTTGCGGAGGTTCTCCCGGCGGGAGTTGGTGATGCGCAGGCCGAGCGACAGCTTGAGCATGGCCGGTGCGCCGGTCCGGTACACGGTTCGTACGGAGGAGGTGGGGTGCCAGGGGGCGCCGTGGGGGCCGAGGTCGCGGAGCAGCCCGGCGTTCAGCAGGGCTGCGGTGTCGGGGCGGTTGTGGATCTCGCGGAGTTGCCAGGGGTGCAGCGGCAGGGCCGCGTGTCCCTCCGGGAGGGGCAGTGGGCCGCCGGCGAGGCGTGCGGTGAGGTGGGCGGCGGCGACGGGGCGGCCGCGTTCGGTCCAGGCCGAGTCGGTGGCCAGGACGCCGGGGGCGACAGCCATCCAGTGCAGGGGGAAGGAACCGCGGGTCTCCGGTGAGTACCGGCGGGCCTCGGACGCGCGGACGCCTTCGCGGCTTTTCGGGGTGGGGTGCAGCGGGTGCCCGAGGAGTAGTGCCTGTTCCGCGGCGAGGAAGAGGTCGGGGCCGTCGGCGGGGTGGTCGCGGCGGTCGCGGAGGAAGAGGGCGACGCGCCGGGTGGAGTCGGCGACCCGGACGACGAGGTCGGCGCTGCCGCTGAGGTCGGTGGCGGGCGTGCAGGCCTGGTCGCCGCCCGCCGACACCGCCCGCTCCCCGCGCTCCGTCACGCGCGCGTGGCGCGTGCCGTTCTGACTGCCCATCGTCGTCTCCCCGGCCCCTGTGCCGCTCTGCCTGCCCAGTGCCTCCCTGGCGAGCAGCGCGGCGATCGTGACCGCGTCGGCCGGTGGGGCGTGGTCGGGGGCGTCGGCCAGGCGGGGCGGGCCGAAGCGGTGCCAGCCCGTGGGGGACCAGTAGGAGACGGGGGCGAGCAGAGCCGTGCCGCTGGTGGGCAGGGGGATGCGCAGGACACCGTCGTCAGGGGCGCACAGGCCGGTCTCCCGTACCCAGCAGCGCAGCAGGTTCTCCACGGTCGCCGCCTGCGCCGCGAGGTGCGGGTCGGGGTGCTCCAGCAGGTCACCGGCGTCAGACATCAGCCCCGCCCGCGCCGCTTGTCTCGGGTGGGGGACCGACCGCCCGGCCGGCTGAGCAGGGGCCTGTGTGCCTGCTGACGGGCGGGCCCGGTCATGGGGTGGGGGGATGGTGTTCAAGGCGGTTCCTCGCGGGGTCGTTCCGGGCCTGCGGTCCGGGCCGGGCGTGGTGCCGGGCCAGGCGTGGTGCCGGGCCGGGTCAGCGGACGTGCTCGTGCGTCGCGCTGGTGGCGGCTGTGTCCGGCCGGCAGGCGTGTTCCGTGGCTGGGAGGCGGCTGGTACGGCTGTGCGCTCAGCGCCGGTCGTTCCGTCCGCTCGGCGCCGGGCGGGAGTGGCGCGGGTGACGCGCCGGGTAGGCGTGCGGGTCTCCCGCGTGCGTGCGGGCCACGGCCTGGACCGCGTCGGCCAGTCGGTCGAGCACGGCGGCAGCCTGCTCGTCGGTGATCGTCAGGGGTGGGAGCAGCCGGACCACGCTCGCGTGCCGGCCGCCGAGTTCGACGATCAGCCCGCGCCGCAGGCACTCCCGCTGGACGGCGGCGGCGAGCTGGGGGGCGGCCGGGCGGGGTCCGGATACGGTGTCCGGCCCGGCCGGCAGGTGAGCGCGGGTGTCGCCGGGAGCCACCGACGGGCCGGCGGCAGCCCCGGGCGTGTCCGGATGGCCGTCGCCTGAGCCACTGGCCGGCTCCGCGCCCGCCTGGTCCCCTTCCGGATCCACCAACTCCACCCCGATCATCAGCCCTCTTCCCCGGACGTCACCGACGCAGGGGAACTCCTCCGCCAGGGCGCGGAGTCGGGTGAGCATGGCGGCTCCCAGGGTGGCCGCGCGTTCGGAGAGGCGGTTCTCGCGGACGTAGGCGAGCGTCGCCGTACCCGCGGCCATGGCGAGCTGGTTGCCGCGGAACGTCCCGGCGTGGGCGCCGGGTTCCCACACGTCCAGGTCCTCGCGGTAGACGACGACGGCCAGCGGCAGGCTGCCGCCGATGGCCTTGGACAGCACCATCACGTCGGGGATGACGCCGCTGTGCTCCACGGCCCAGAAGGCGCCGGTGCGCCCGACTCCGGTCTGGATCTCGTCGGCGATCAGCGGGATGGAACGCGCGGCCGTGATCTGCCGCATGCGGCGCAGCCAGGCGTCCGGGGCGGGAATCACGCCCCCCTCCCCCTGAACCGGTTCCACGATCATCCCGGCCGGCAGCGGCACGCCCGACTTGGGATCGTCGAGGACGGACTCGGTCCAGCGGGCGGCGAGTTCGGCTCCGCGCTCCCCGCCGACGCCGAACGGGCAACGGTAGTCCTGCGGGTAGGGCAGGCGGGCCACGCGTACGTCGTGGGCGTGGCCGGACGCCTCGAGCGCCCCTGCGGTCATCCCGTGGTAGGCGCCGGTGAAGGCGATCATCCCGGTCCGGCCGGTCGCGGCCCGGACGAGGGTGAAGGCGGCCTCCACGGCGTCCGTTCCGGCCGGCCCGCAGAACTGCACGCGCGCGTGGTCGGCGAGCCCGGGCGGCAGGGTGCGGAACAGCTCGGTGATGAAGGCGTCCTTGACCGGGGTGGCCAGGTCCAGGACGTGCAGGGGTGCGCCGGAGTCGATGACCTTGCGGATGGCCTCCAGGACCACGGGGTGGTTGTGGCCGAGTGCGAGTGTTCCCGCGCCCGAGAGACAGTCCAGGTAGCGGCGGCCGTCGGCGCCCTCGATGGTCAGCCCGCGTGCCCGCACGGGCACGATCGGCAGGGCACGGGCGTAGGTACGGGCCGCGGACTCCCGTGCGGACTGGCGCCGCAGGATGCCCTCGTGCGCGGCTCCCCGGGCCGGGGGTACCTCGTCAACGGCGCACTCGGGGACGGCCTTCCCAGACGGCACAGACGTACGCCCCACAACTCCCCGTCCTCCCACGGTCCTCCCCGCTGTCCCCAGAGGCGCGTCGGCTCGGCCTCTCGCACGGCTACGGGTACGGGGGAACCGCTCACGGACAGCAGGCTCCCCACCGCTACCAACCCCGGACAGCTCACCGGGTTACGGGTTGCGTGAAGATCCTTGCCGCGCGGGAACGCCTGCCGGTCCGGCCGGCGCAGGCCGCGACCGACCCGTCCCTGCTTCCTCCCGGGACGGAAGATCTGGGACGTCCCAGGGCGAAGTGCCAGGTCAGACGGCTTGTATCCGAACCGTTGCCGTTCCGTCGGAACTCCCCCACAGCGAGCGCATAAGGTGTGGTGCCGTCCCGGACAGCTGTGCGGTCGGCCCCAACTCGGTGTGAGAGCAAGGCCGGTGCACGGCTGAAGCACCCATGTACGTTCACAGCAGGGGGAGTCCCATCATGCGATCCACACGGCCGTCGTCCATCGCCCGCCGAAAGAGGGCGGCGCGCCGGAGCCCCTCCCCGGTGCTGACCGCCCTGGCGCTCACCTCGGCGCTCGCGCTCACCGCCACCGCCTGCGAGTCGGGGGACGCGAAGGCGGGCGGCGAGACCTCGGCGTCGGCCACCGCCACGTCCGACGACGGCAAGCTGAAGATCCCGGACGACATCAGGGACCGGCTCAAGGAGCACGGGATCGACATCGACAAGTGGAAGAACGGCGCCTGGAAGAACTGGGACAAGGACGACTGGCTGCGCGAGGCCAACGAGTTCATCAACCCCATCATCGAGGGGCTGTGGGACCCGGACCGTATGCGGAAGGCCGAGGAGCCGGACGAGCAGGCCGTCGACGACAGCGACCTCTCCGGTGACCAGGGCGTGACCGACCCGGAGCCGCAGCCGGTGAAGGCGCAGGCCGTGCCGCCCTCGTACCACGTCAACGCCGCCACGGCGGGCAAGGTGTTCTTCGACTCCCCCGAGGGCACGATGGTCTGCTCGGCGACGGTCGTGAAGGACCCGGCGCACCCCGGCAAGTCCAACCTGGTCTGGACGGCGGGCCACTGTGTGCACGCGGGCAAGAAGGGCGGCTGGTACCGCAACATCGCGTTCGTGCCGTCGTACAACGACCAGGGCATGTCCGCCGCGCAGTTGAAGGACGCCACGCGGGAGCAGGTCGCTCCGTACGGCGTCTGGTGGGGTGACTGGGCGCAGACCTCGGACCAGTGGATCGAGCAGGGCGGTGCGACGGGCGGGGACGGCGCCTCGTACGACTTCGCCGTGATCCACGTGACACCGGAGAAGGGCAGCGGCGGCAAGTCGCTGGAGGAGACGGTCGGTTCGGCGCTTCCGGTCAACTTCAGCGCCCCGGCCGTGCCGCAGGTCCGAAGCGTCACCGCGATCGGTTACCCGGCCGCGCCGCCGTACGACGGGCAGACGCTGTACCGCTGCCAGGACAAGCCGGGACGGCTGTCGCTGAGCGCCTCCGACCCGACGATGTACCGCATCGGCTGCTCCATGACCGCTGGTTCGTCCGGCGGCGGCTGGGTCGGGGCCGGCTCGGACGGCAAGCCCGCGCTGATCTCCAACACCTCCATCGGCCCGGTCCGCTCCGGCTGGCTGGCGGGCCCGCGGCTGGGCACGGAGGCCAAGGGCGTGTACGACTCGGTCAGCAAGAAGTTCGCCGGACAGTGACACGCGGCCGGGCTCCGGCAGCCGGCTGCACCACATGGCGGTGATGTGGCGAACCGCCACGCGCAACCTTCACCACCTCACCGCCGTTCACTCCCCACCCCACGGGCACAGTGGGGTGTCGCGCGCGAGCGGCCGCACCGGCGCTCGGCGTGACCAGCACAGACAGCACCACTCAGCACGCATTCGTACGCTTCAACGGGGGTCATCGCACCATGCGTTCCGCACGTACGTCCGCCGCGCCACGGCGCGGGCGGCGCTCCGTCCTCGCCGCCACCGGGCTCGTCGCCGCCCTGGCACTGACCGCGACCGCCTGCGGCGGTGACACGAACGACAAGGGCGCCGGAGAGCCGGCCGCCGCCACCTCCGAGGCCACCGGCGGCGGCAAGGCCCACCTCCCGGCCGATATCGCCGACCGGCTCAAGAAGCACGGCATCGATGTCGACCGGTGGAGGAACGGCGGCTGGAAGGACTGGGACAAGGACAAGTGGCTCAGTGAGGCCAGGGACTTCGTCAACCCGGTGATCGAGGGCCTGTGGAAGCCGGAGCGGATGCAGTCCGCGAAGGAGGCCGACAAGACCGTCTCGACGAAGGACGCGGCGGCCGACGGCCAGGGCGTCAGCGACCCGGCACCTGCGCCGGTCGAGGCCAGGGCCGAGAAGACGCCCTACCACGAGAACGCCGCCCCGGTCGGCAAGGTCTTCTTCGACACCCCCGGCGGCCCGGCGGTCTGCTCCGGCACGGTGATCAAGGACGTCAACCACCCGGGCAAGTCGAACCTCGTCTGGACGGCCGGCACTGTGTGCACGCAGGCGGTGCGGGCGGCTGGTACCGCAACATCGTCTTCGTCCCGGCCTACAACGACCTCGGCAGGACCGAGGCGCAGCTGGGCAACGCCACCGCCCAGGAGATGGCCCCGTACGGCAACTGGTGGGCGGACTGGGCCTCCACCTCCCACCAGTGGATCAAGGGCGGCTCGGAGACGGGCGGCGCCGGCGCCCCGTACGACTACGCCGTGCTGCACGTGAAGCCCGAGCAGGGCGCCAAGTCCCTGGAGGAGACGGTCGGCGCGGCCCTGGACGTGGACTTCTCCGCCCCGTCCGCGGCCGGGGCGGGCAAGATGGGCGCCTGGGGTTACCCGGCCGCGCCGCCCTACAACGGCCTGAAGATGTTCAAGTGCATCGACGCGCCCGGCCGGCTCTCGCTGAGCCCGACCCTGCCGACGATGTACCGCATCGGCTGCACCATGACGGGCGGCTCCTCCGGCGGCGGCTGGTTCCGGGTGCGAAACGGCAAGACCGTGCTGGTGTCGAACACCTCGATCGGCCCGGCCGACCACACCTGGCTGGCGGGCCCCCAGCTGGGCCGTCAGGCCGAGGCGCTGTACCAGAACATGAGCAAGACGTACGGCGGCCGCTGACCCGGGCGCGGCCCCGGACATGCCGAAGGCCCGCTCCCCGCGATGAGCAGGGGGGCGGGCCTTGCCGCGTGTCAGAGCGCCGGGGCAGGCACGTACGGCGTGAGTTCCGCCGCCAGTTCCTCGTGCACCCGCACCTTGAGCAGGGTGCCCTCCGCGGTGTGCTCCTCGGAGATCACCTCGCCCTCGTCGTGGGCCCGGGCGACCAGCTTGCCGAGCGTGTACGGCACGAGCGCCTCGATCTCCACCGACGGCCGCGGCAGCTCGGCGTCGATGAGCGCGAGCAGCTCGTCGATGCCCTGGCCGGTACGGGCCGACACCGCGATCGAGCGCTTCTCGACACGCAGCAGCCGCTGGAGCGTCAGCGGATCGGCCGCGTCGGCCTTGTTGATCACGACGATCTCGGGTACGTCGGTGGCGCCGACGTCCCTGATCACCTCGCGTACGGCGGCCAGCTGCTCCTCCGGGGTCGGGTGCGAACCGTCCACCACGTGCAGGATCAGGTCGGACTCGCCGACCTCCTCCATCGTGGAGCGGAACGCCTCGACCAGGTGGTGGGGCAGGTGGCGGACGAACCCGACCGTGTCGGCCAGGGTGTACAGCCGTCCGCTCGGGGTCTCGGCCCGGCGCACGGTCGGGTCGAGGGTCGCGAACAGGGCGTTCTCGACGAGCACGCCCGCGCCGGTGAGGCGGTTGAGGAGCGAGGACTTGCCGGCGTTGGTGTAGCCCGCGATGGCGACCGACGGCACCTTGTGGCGCTTGCGCTCCTGGCGCTTGATCTCGCGGCCGGTCTTCATCTCCGCGATCTCCCGGCGCATCTTCGCCATCTTCTCGCGGATCCGGCGCCGGTCCGTCTCGATCTTGGTCTCACCGGGGCCACGCGTGGCCAGGCCGCCGCCCTTGCCGCCGCCCATCTGCCGGGACAGCGACTGACCCCAGCCTCGCAGCCTCGGCAGCATGTACTGCATCTGCGCGAGCGCGACCTGCGCCTTGCCCTCGCGGGACTTGGCGTGCTGGGCGAAGATGTCCAGGATCAGGGCCGTACGGTCGATGACCTTGACCTTGACGACGTCTTCGAGGTGGATGAGCTGGCCCGGGCTGAGCTCACCGTCGCAGATGACGGTGTCCGCGCCCGTCTCGAGGACGATGTCGCGCAGCTCCTCGGCCTTGCCGGAACCGATGTAGGTGGCAGCGTCGGGCTTGTCCCGGCGCTGGATGACACCGTCGAGGACGAGGGCACCCGCGGTCTCCGCGAGGGCGGCGAGCTCCGCGAGGGAGTTCTCCGCGTCCTGCACGGTTCCCGAGGTCCACACGCCGACGAGCACGACCCGCTCCAGGCGGAGCTGGCGGTACTCGACCTCGGTGACGTCCTCGAGCTCGGTGGAGAGGCCCGCCACGCGGCGCAGAGCCGCGCGCTCGAAGCGGTCGAGCTGGTCGCCGTCCCGCTCTCCGTCGATCTCGTGGCTCCAGGCGACGTCCTCTTCCATCAGGGCATCGGCCCGAAGGCCCTCGGGGTAGGTGTGCGCGAGGCGCTTGGTGTCCTGGGAAGGGGAAGAAGAGGAGGTCATTGGGTCCTTACGTCGATGGGAAACCGTTCTGCGGCGACGGAGCGGAGCTTCGGGTGCCTCGAGCGGGCCTCCAGTGGCCCCGGAGGGGTCGGAGCTGTTCCGTCACTGTCCACAACGCGCGAGTACCCCGGGAGATTCCCGGTGTGCGTCCCGTGCCGCGCGGACCTGACGATGGTCGCACGGCACGCCCCGTCTCGTCACCGTGTTATCGCCCGCCTGCCTGGCCGGCCACCCGGCCTTTCCCCCTCGGCGGCCCGTTCGGCCCAGTACCTCACCGGCCCCGGCCCCCCGTGCCGTCCCCAGCCGCCTTCACCGCCGCCCCACCCGACTTCCAGTCCGGATGCCCCGGCATCGGCGGCGTCTTCTCTCCGTAGAGCCACCCGTGCAGGAATCCGCCCAGGTCACGGCCGGCGACCTCGGAGGCGAGCCGGATGAAGTCGGCGGTGGTGGCGGTGCCGTCCCGGTGATGGCCGACCCAGGCGCGCTCCAGACGCTCGAAGGCCGGGCGGCCGATCTCCTGGCGCAGGGCGTACAGGACCAGTGCGGCACCGTCGTAGACGTTCGGCCGGAAGATGCCGATTTTCTCCCCCCGCTCGGGCGCCTTGGGGGCCGCCGGCGGTCCGCCGGAGGCGCGCCAGCCGTCCGAGGCGCCGTACGCGGCCTTCATGCGCGCCTGAATCGGCTCGCCCGCCTTCTCCTCCGCGTACAGCGCCTCGTACCAGGTGGCGTGTCCCTCGTTGAGCCACAGGTCGGACCAGGTGCGGGGGCTGACGCTGTCGCCGAACCACTGGTGGGCCAGCTCATGCACCATGATCGACTCGACGTACCACGCCGGGTAGGCGGGGTCGGTGAACAGCTGCCGTTCGAAGAGGGAGAGCGTCTGCGTCTCCAGTTCGAAGCCGGTGGTGGCGTCGGCCACGAGCAGGCCGTACGTCTCGAACGGGTAGCGGCCGGCCTTCCCCTCCATCCAGGCGATCTGGCCGGGCGTCTTCTTCAGCCAGGGTTCGAGCGCGGCGCGGTGCCGGGTGGGGACGACGTCCCTGACGGGCAGGCCGTGGGGGCCGCTGCGGTGCAGGACCGTGGAGCGGCCGATGGAGACCTGGGCGAGTTCGGTGGCCATGGGATGCCGGGTCCGGTAGGTCCAGGTGGTCGTGGTCCCGGACCGGTCCACGCCGGCCGGAAGGCCGTTGGCGACGGCGGTGTGGCCGTCGGGCGCGGTGACCCGGATGGTGAACAGCGCCTTGTCGGAGGGGTGGTCGTTGCAGGGGAACACCAGATGCGCGGCGTCGGCCTGGTTGGCCATGGCGAGGCCGTCGGCGGTGCGCACCCAGCCGCCCTCCCGGCCGTCCGGGGCCACGGGGTCGCTGGTGTGCCGCACGGTGATCCGCATGAAGTCGCCCGCGGAGACCGCGTCCCCGGGCGTGATCACGAGGTCCTCGCCGGCGGTGCGGAACGCCGCGGGGTCGCCGTCCACCTCCACGGAGCTGACCGTGCCGTGCGCGAAGTCGAGGTTGACGTGCTCCAGGTCGGCGGTGGCCCGGGCGTCGATCGTGGTGACCGCCTGCAGGGGCTTGCTGTTGGTGCCCGGGTAGCGGAAGGCGAGGTCGTACGCGGCCACGTCGTATCCGGGGTTGCCCAGGTACGGGAAGAGGCGGTCACCGACCCCGAGCGGGACGGCGGGCGCGCTCGCGGCGACCAGACAGACGGACACGGCGGAGGCCAGCAGCGCCGCGGCCGCCTTCCGGCGGCGGGGGCGTGGCGCGGGGAGGTGGGGGGTGAGCAGCATGCCCCACGGCTACCAGCCCGCGTGGACACCACCGCGACGGCGCGCGCCCGGCCCACCCGAAACGGGGACCCCGTCTGCGCCGGGTGCCGCCCGTCGGCGGCGTGTACGCCGACCGGATCTACGGCTCCGGCTGCTGCCGGGCCCGGCTCACGTCGTAGACCCCGGCCACGTTCCGCATCGCCCGCATCAGGGCGGGCAGGCGGGCGGCGTCGGGCAGCTGCACGGTGTACGTGTGGCGGACACGCTGCTGCGTCGGCGGCTCCACGGTCGCGGAGACGATCTCGGCGCCGGCCAGGGCCATCGCCTCGGTGAGGTCGGCGAGCAGATGGGGGCGCACGAACGATTCGGCGACCAGGGTGACCCGGCACTCGGTCGTGTCTCCCCAGCGCACGCCGGCCTCCGGGCGCCCCGCGTTCTTCATGCGCGCCACCGCGGGGCACTCCACGCGGTGCACGGTGACCACTCCTCCGCGGACGACGAAACCGGTGACCTCGTCGGGCGGTACGGGCGTACAGCACCCGGCCAGCCGTACGGTCGTGCCCGGCGGGTCGACGAGCACGCCGGCGGCGACCGGCCCGGGGGCCGGGCGGCCTGCCGGCCCGTCGCCTGCGGCGCCCGGCCCGGCGGGCGCGTCCGCGGTGAGGGAACGGAAGGGCGTCAGGGACTCCTCGGGCCCGGCGGAGGCGTCCTGCTCCGGGTGCGCGGTGAGCCAGCGCTGGATGGCGATCCGCGCGGCGGGGGTGTGGGCGTGCTCCAGCCACTCCCGGGACGGCCCGGCGGCCGGGTCCTGCCCCATGAGGAGCTGCACGGTGTCACCGTCCTCGAGCACGGTGCTCAGGGTCGCCAGGCGGCCGTTGACGCGGGCGCCGATGCAGGCGTGCGCGTCCTCGCCGTACTGCGCGTAGGCGGCGTCCACGCAGGTCGCCCCCTCGGGAAGGCCAAGGGTGCCGCCGTCGGGCCGGAAGACGGTGATCTCGCGGTCCTGGGCGAGGTCCTCGCGCAGGGTGGACCAGAACGTGTCGGAGTCGGGTGCGGCCCGCTGCCACTCGAGGAGCCGGGAGAGCCAGCCGGGCCGGGTGGGGTCGGCGCGTTCGCCGTCGGCCGGGTCGTCGGGGGCGGGGGCATAGGGGTTGCCGAGGGCGACGACACCGGCCTCGGCGACCTTGTGCATCTGGTGGGTGCGGATGAGCACCTCGACGACCTGGCCGTCCTCGCGGGCGACGGCCGTGTGCAGCGACTGGTACAGGTTGAACTTCGGTACGGCGATGAAGTCCTTGAACTCCGAGACGACCGGGGTCATGCAGGTGTGCAGTTCACCGAGGACGGCGTAGCAGTCGGCGTCCTCGTGGACGAGCACCAGCAGACGGCCGAAGTCGGCACCGCGCAGCCGGCCGCGTTTGCGGGAGACGCGGTGCACGGAGACGAAGTGCCGGGGCCGGATGAGGACTTCGGCCGGGATGTCGGCCTCCTTGAGGACACCGCGCACCTCGTCGGCGACCTCGGCGAGCGGGTCGTCCGCGCGGGAGGCGTTCTCGACGATCAACTGCCGGGTGTGCTCGTACTCCTCGGGGTGCAGGATCGCGAAGACCAGGTCTTCCAGTTCGGTCTTGAGCGC
Source organism: Streptomyces sp. NPDC052682 (assembly GCF_040678435.1). NCBI lineage: Bacteria > Bacillati > Actinomycetota > Actinomycetes > Kitasatosporales > Streptomycetaceae > Streptomyces > Streptomyces sp. NPDC052682. Next base: position 149,401 of record NZ_JBFATS010000015.1, read on the forward strand.
CTGGACGCCCAGCCGTTCGGCGAGCGGGATGAGCACGTCCCGGGTGACCTTGGCGATGCGTTCCTGTTTCTCGGGGCGCATCACGCCGAGGGTGCGCATGTTGTGCAGCCGGTCGGCGAGTTTGATCGACATCACGCGCACGTCGTTGCCGGTGGCGACGAGCATCTTGCGGAAGGTCTCGGGCTCGGCGGCGGCGCCGTAGTCGACCTTCTCCAGTTTGGTGACGCCGTCGACGAGGTAGCGGACCTCCTCGCCGAACTGCTCGCCGACCTGATCGAGCGTCACGTCGGTGTCCTCGACGGTGTCGTGGAGCAGGGAGGCCGTCAACGTGGTGGTCTCCGCGCCGAGTTCGGCGAGGATCAGGGTCACGGCGAGCGGATGTGTGATGTACGGCTCGCCGCTCTTGCGCATCTGGCCGCGGTGCGAGGACTCGGCCAGGACGTAGGCGCGGCGCAGGGGTTCGAGGTCGGCGTCGGGGTGATGGGCGCGGTGGGCCTCGGCGACATGGCTGATGGCGTCCGGCAGCCGGTCGCGCGCGGCCGGGCCGAGCAGCGCGGCGCGGCCCAGGCGGCGCAGGTCGAGCCGGGGGCGGGCCTTTCTGCGGGGCGCGGTCGGCACCACCGGGCCTGGGGTCGCGGGGTTCGTGGCATCCGCACTCATGGGCACCTCCGGCTGCGTGGACCGGCGGACGGGGTGCCCCCGGGCGTACGCGGCTCAGGGGTAGGGCGACCGGATCCCCCGTCCGGGCCGGTGCTTGATGCTACCGAGCCCAGCACGCCCGGCTGACCGCCTCTCGCCGAGCGTGAAACGGATCACCCATTCGAGCGACGTAGGAGAGGTTTGTGGTTGCGCGCCTGGTGACATGGGGCGACCGGTGGGTGGCGGACCGTCAGGTCCCGCCGGTCTCAGGCCTTGTCGCGTGCCGCGCTGTGCAGCCACTCCGCGTCGATCTCGCCCTCCGCGACGATCACCGCGGGGCCGGTCATCTCGATCTCGCCGTCGGGCCGTTCGGTGATGACCAGGGTGCCGCCGGGCAGGTCCACGGTGTACGTGACCGGGGCTCCCGTCACGGCGGGGTCGGCGCCGTCCCTGCGGGCCGCGGCGACCGCGACGGCGCACGCGCCCGTGCCGCAGGAGCGGGTCTCGCCGGCGCCGCGCTCGTGCACGCGCATCGCCACGTGTCGCGGACCGCGGTCGACCACGAACTCGACGTTCACACCGTCCGGGTAGGCGGCGGCCGGGCTGAAGGGCGGCGGGGCGTACAGGTCGCCCGCGTGCGCCAGGTCGTCCACGAAGGCCACCGCGTGCGGGTTGCCCATGTTCACGTTCCGCGCGGGCCAGCTGCGCTCGCCGACGCTGACCGTGACGTCGCCCTCGGGGAGACGGGCCCTGCCCATGCCGACGGTGACGTCACCGTCCTTGGCGAGGTGCACGGTCTTCACGCCCCCGCGTGTGGCCACCGCGAGGTCGCCCTCGGTGACGTGCCCGGCGTGCTGGAGGTAGCGCGCGAACACCCGCACCCCGTTGCCGCACATCTCGGCGATCGAGCCGTCGCCGTTGCGGTAGTCCATGAACCATTCCGCCTCGGCCGCCAGGTGCCGGGCCTCGGGATGCGCGGCGGACCGCACCACGTGCAGCAGCCCGTCACCGCCGATGCCCGCTCGGCGGTCGCACAGCGCGGCGACGGCGGCCGGGGGCAGGTCGATGACGTTCTCGGGGTCCGGGACGATCACGAAGTCGTTCTCGGTGCCGTGCCCCTTGAGGAAGGCGATCCGCGTGCTCATTCCTCGATCGTACGGGGTGCGTACGACAGTGCGGACGCGGGCGTCAGCCGCGCAGCCGGGCCACTCTCCACACCGCCAGGACGACCACCGCGACGACCGTCACCACGTAGGCGCCGACGATGCGCCAGTCGGCTCTGCGCCCGGAACCCCGGGGCGGCAGGCCCGGCCAGGTGTGGCCCACCCGGCGGGCGGCCATCATGCCCCAGCCGGCCGCACAGGAGCAGATCAGCAGCCCCAGCATCGCGATCACGGCCCCGCTGTCGCCGAAGTCGAAGGCGAGGGGGAAGGCGAACATCAACGATCCGACCGCCGCCAGGCCCACGATGGGCGCGAGCTGCCACAGGCGCAGCCGCCGCTGCGGCCGCAGCTCCACCTCCACCTCGCCCGCGAACATCTCCTCGGGCTCGGGGCCGTCGGCGGTGACACCGCCCTGGGTGTCGTCGGGCCCGTCGGGGCTCAGCCGCTCCCCGTCCTGCTCCGGTTCACCCTGGTCGGCGGTGAGGTACTCGGTGTCTTGTGCCGTGTCGCGAGGGCCGGCCTCCATCGCCACGCGCCCTCCCAACTAGGACTCCACTTGGTCGATCGAAGCTCGATGATGGCATGGCAGGACGGGCCTTGATGGCGGCCTGGGCGTCCCGATGCCATCACGTGATCAGGCTGTAACCGGTCGTTCGACCAACGACAGCGCGAGCTGCGGCAACTCGGCCCGGTCCGCCGCGGCCCCACTCAACCAGTGCACCCGCGGATCGCGCCTGAACCACGAATCCTGGCGGCGCGCGAAGCGTTTGGTGGCACGGACGGTCGCCGCCCGCGCTTCCTCCAGCGTGCACTCACCGGCGAGCGCCGCGAGCACCTGCTGGTAGCCGAGCGCGCGCGACGCCGTACGCCCCTGGCGCAGTCCCCGCGCCTCCAGTGCGCGCACCTCGTCGACGAGGCCGGCCTCCCACATCCGGTCCACCCGGCGCGCGATGCGCTCGTCCAGCTCGGGACGCGCCACGTCGACGCCGATCTGGAGGGTGTCGTAGACGGAGTCGTGGCCGGGGAGGTTGGCGGTGAAGGGCTTGCCGGTGATCTCGATCACCTCCAGGGCCCGGACGATACGGCGGCCGTTGCTCGGCAGGATGGCGCGGGCGGCCTCCGGATCGGCGGCGGCCAGCCGGGCGTGCAGCGCTCCGGAGCCGCGCAGGGCCAGCTCCTCCTCCAGGCGGGCCCGGACTTCCGGGTCGGTGCCGGGGAACTCGAGGTTGTCGACGGCACCGCGGACGTACAGCCCGGAACCGCCGACCAGGATCGGCCAACGGCCCTGCGCGAGCAGGGCGTCGATCCGCGCCCGGGCGAGGCGCTGGTACTCGGCGACGGACGCCGTGACGGTCACGTCCCAGACGTCGAGGAGATGGTGCGGGACGCCACCGCGCTCCTCGGGCGTCAGCTTGGCGGTGCCGATGTCCATCCCTCGGTAGAGCTGCATGGAGTCGGCGTTGACGACCTCGCCGCCGAGCTGCTGGGCCAGGAAAACGCTCAGATCGGACTTTCCGGCCGCGGTCGGTCCGACGACGGCGATGACGCGGGGGGCGGGGGGTGCGCTGCTCACCGGCACAGTCTCCCAAACCTCGCACGGTGACCTCGAACGAGTTACGTGACGGCGTGTGCCCGGGGTCGTTGCCCGTTGCGAGGTTCCTGCCGCCGGATCGCAGAGGTGGTGCCCGGCCGGCGCGAACGGACGCTCCCCGAGCTCTCGGGTGCGCGCCGGCAGGGGGACCCATGGCGACGCGGGATGTCACCCGCACGAGTAACGTTGGAGTGGAAATGGGCGTTTTTGCATGGCTTCTCCGGAGGTCGAAGGCCACGGAGGAGGCGCCGGCGGCGCAGGCTCGGGCCGACGCGCCGGACGCCGCCGGGGCCGAGACCGGTGAGAAGCCCGGGTCCGCGGAGGCGAAGGGATCGTCCGAGGCTCCCCAGGCGGCGAAGCCGGCGGCGCAGTCCGCCGAGGCAGCCGGCACCGAGGCCGTCGAGATCCCCAAGCAGCAGTCCACCGAGGAGGCGGCGGACAACGAGGCCGGCGAGGGCGCCCGCACGTAACTGTCCCCGCGAGGGAAGGTGAACCATGGGTCTCCTGGACAACGTGAAGGCCAAGCTGGGCCCCGCCAAGGGCAAGGTCTCCGACCTCGCGCTGCGGCACGAGGACAAGCTCCAGCACGGTCTGGACAGGGCCGCCCAGGTCGTCGACAAGAGGACCAAGGGCAAGTACAGCGACAGGATCCACAAGGGGACGGGCAAGGCCAAGGAGGCCATGGACCGACTCGCGCACAAGGGCGAGGGCGGCCCGGACGCGGGCGGCACACCGGCGCAGGCGGCACCGCCACCGGACGCGGGCGGCACACCGCCGTACACCACACCGCAACCGGACACGGGCGGCACACCGCCCCACACCACACCGCAACGGGACACGGACACGGCCACGCCGGAGGCGGGCGGCACCCCGCCGCCGGCCGCACCCCCGCCGGGTTCCTGAAGGGCGTACCGACGGACGGCCGCGGAGCACAACGGCTCCCGGCCGTCCGCCGTTGTTCGCGCAAGCCTTCCCCGGCGTACCGCTACGACCAGGTGGCCACGACGTACCCCACCCCGTACGGCGCGTCCTCGTACAGCAGCGCCCCGGCGAGGTCGGTCCCCTCGGCGGCGCCCGCGAGGACCTGCCAGGGGGCTCGCCCGGACACCTTCAGCTCGCGGGCCAGCCGCGTGTCCAGCGCTTTCAGGGCGGCCACATCCGCCGTGCCCAGCGCCCGCGTGACCGCCGCGTCGAAGGGCTCGGCGCGCTCGTCGAGGTACCCGGGCGCCTTGAGCGTGCGGCAGGCGCTGGCGTCGCCCATCACCAGCAGCGCCACCCGCCCGGCCCGTGCGCCGAGCTCCCTGCCGGTGCGGACGCACTGCTCGGGCGGGAGAAGCTCTCCCACGCCCAGCCCCTCGACGGGGGCGTCGGCCCACCCGGTCCGCTCCAGCAGCCAGGCGGCCACGCTCAGGGAGTACGGAAGCCGCTTCTCGCCGCCCACGCCGTTGTCCGCGCCGAGGCGTACGTCCAGGTCGATGCCGAAGCCCTGGAACGTTCCCCGGGTGCCTTGTGGGTACTCCTCGCGCTCAGCGCTGGGCGTGGGCCCCACGACCACCAGCCGGTCGGGCCGGGCGGCGGCGAGCACGCCGAGCGCGTCCGTGCACGCGGCGCGCGCGGCGTCCAGCTCGGGCGCGGCGCCCGCGGCGACCTCGGGGACGAGCAGGGGCGGGCAGGGGCAGATAGCGGCGGCGACAAGCATGATCGGCAGCGTAACCCGGGGTCCGGACGGTTCCTGCGGGGCGGTGCCGTGGGCGCCGTCCCGCAGGGTCCCGCCGTCCGGCTCAGTCGCAGCCGCAGCCGCTCGCCGCGACCGGCAGCGGCTCGGGCGCGCCGATCTTCGGCAGGCCCAGCATCACACCCGCCGGCTTGGCCTGCTCGGCGGCGTTGCGCTTCTCCCAGGCGTCGCCCGCGCGCGTGCGGCGCAGGTGCAGCACGGGGCCCTCGGCGAGGAGGTGGTGCGGGGCGGCGTAGGTGACCTCGACCGTCACCACGTCGCCGGGTCGCACCTGCTGCTCCGGCTTGGTGAAGTGCACCAGGCGGTTGTCGGGGGCACGGCCGGAGAGGCGGTGGGTGGTGTCGTCCTTGCGGCCCTCGCCCTCGGCGACCATCAGCTCCAGGGTGCGGCCGACCTGCTTCTTGTTCTCCTCCCAGGAGATCTCCTCCTGGAGGGCGACCAGACGCTCGTAGCGCCGCTGGACGACCTCCTTGGGGATCTGGCCGTCCATCTCGGCGGCCGGGGTGCCGGGGCGCTTGGAGTACTGGAAGGTGAACGCCTGCGCGAAGCGGGCCTCGCGCACCACGTGCAGGGTCTGCTCGAAATCCTCCTCGGTCTCGCCGGGGAAGCCCACGATGATGTCGGTGGTGATCGCCGCGTGCGGGATCGCCTCGCGCACCTTGCGGATGATGTTCAGGTACCGCTCCTGGCGGTAGGAGCGGCGCATCGCCTTGAGCACCGTGTCCGAGCCGGACTGGAGCGGCATGTGCAGCTGCGGCATCACGTTCGGCGTCTCGGCCATGGCGGCGATGACGTCGTCGGTGAAGTCGCGCGGGTGCGGGGAGGTGAAGCGGACGCGCTCCAGGCCGTCGATGGTCCCGCAGGCCCGCAGCAGCTTGCTGAAGGCCTCCCGGTCGCCGATGTCGGAGCCGTAGGCGTTGACGTTCTGCCCGAGCAGGGTGATCTCGCTGACGCCCTCGGCGACCAGGGCCTCGATCTCGGCGAGGATGTCGCCCGGGCGGCGGTCCTTCTCCTTGCCGCGCAGGGCCGGGACGATGCAGAAGGTGCAGGTGTTGTTGCAGCCGACGGAGATGGACACCCAGGCCGCGTACGCGCTCTCGCGCCGGGTCGGCAGGGTGGAGGGGAACGCCTCCAGCGACTCGGCGATCTCGACCTGTGCCTCCCGCTGCACGCGCGCGCGTTCCAGCAGGACCGGCAGCTTGCCGATGTTGTGGGTGCCGAAGACGACGTCCACCCAGGGCGCCCGCTTCACGATGGTGTCGCGGTCCTTCTGCGCCAGGCAGCCGCCGACCGCGATCTGCATCCCGGGGCGGCCGGCCTTCTTGGGGGCGAGGTGGCCGAGGTTGCCGTACAGCTTGTTGTCGGCGTTCTCGCGGACCGCGCAGGTGTTGAAGACGACGACGTCCGCCTCGCCGTCCGAGCCCTCGGGGGCGCGCACGTAGCCCGCCTCCTCCAGCAGCCCGGCCAGCCGCTCGGAGTCGTGGACGTTCATCTGGCACCCGTAGGTGCGTACTTCATACGTGCGTGTGCCGCCCACTGACTGGCTCCGGTCGATGCTGCTCATGGGACAAGGGTAGGCGGTCCGCGGGGGACCCCATCTCACGGATGCCGCGTCAGCCTCCCCATGCGATCACCTCCCGGGCCAGACGTTCGGCCACGCCCGGGAGCCGGGCGGGCACCGGCAGCAGGAACAGCGGCCCCTTCCCCACGACCCTGGTGAGGAGCGCGCGCAGCAGGTACGTCTGTGCTGCGCTCAGGGCCGGCTGGGCCACCGCCTCGTCCTGCGGCGGGTGCAGGGCCCGGCCCAGATCAGCCACCAGGGACAGGACGGGTGCGCCCGCCCTCAGGTCCATGTCCGCGGACAGCTGCCCGACCGACACGAGCACCGCTCGGGCGGCCGCGGTGAGCCGGTGTGCCGGGCCGTCCGCGTCGACCCGGCCCAGCACGCCGTGGCCGAATCGGAGGATCTCCTCCAGCCCGACCCGGTCCACCGTCCCGGGCAGGTCGAGGTCGGCGAGGCGGGCCTCCAGGGGGCTGCCGGCCTGACCGGTTCCCTGTCCGTCGGCCGTGGCCCACAGGCGCACCACGGGTTCGACGTGGAGCGAGCGCCCGGCGCGCAGGCCGGTCTGGTGGGCGAGGAGGACCGCACCCCGCGCGAGCAGCGGGTCGGCTTCGCCCACGTGACGCATGAGCAGGCATGCCGCGAGCGTCTCGGCCAGTCCGAGCTCGGCCTCCTGCCGCAGGCCGAAGGCGTCCTCCCCGTGGGTGGTCACCCACTGCCGCAGGGCGTGGTCGATGCCGCGCCGGTCGAGGGCCAGGCCGTCGTCCGTGCCCGCCGCCCCGCCGGTGGCGCGCGCCGCGTGTGACCACGCCCGCAGGACGGCCGCGTCGACGCTCTCGGCCGGGTCCCGGCCCGTCTCGGGCAGCCCGCCGGCGTCCAGACCCTCCAGCAGCCACTGCCGGTGGCGTTCGGCGAGGCCGGCGATGTGTGCCGCGGCGGCGGCCCGGCTTCCGCACACCAGCGCACCGGGCAGGTCGAGGGTGAGCAGGCGACTGCCGAGGGGGACGACTCGCACGCCTGTGGTGTCCTGCGTGCCGAGGGCCGCCACCTCGACCAGGATCGCCTCACCGTTCGTTCCGGGGACCGGGTTCTTGCCGAGGCGGACGAGCATCCCGTGCGGCTGGGCCAGGGCGAGGCCGCCCCCGGCCGACTCGGGCCCTGGGACATCGAGCGGTTCGGCACGCAGCCTCGCCCCGAGCGTCAGGTCTCGGCGGGCCCGGTACACCCGCCGTACCCCGGCAGCCGAGACAGTGCCGTCGTGTTGGCTGCGCACGTGCAGGGCGCACTTCTCCGCAGGGAACGCGGCGCGGATCTCAGCGGTGGTCAGCGCCTCCGCCCAGGAGAGCAGCCCGACCGGCAGCCAGCGAAGACCCTCGTCGTGCGGGGTGCGCACCAGCAGCCCGGCCGGGTGGTCCTCCGGCCCGACCACGGCGAACGGCACGGCGTCGTACTCGTCCGCGTACGGGCGGGGTTCGGGGACGTCGAGGCGGGCTTCGACACGGAGCCGGCGCCCTGGCGTACCGCTGATCCGCAGCCACACCAGGTGACGGCTCCGGGCGATGAGGGCCGCCGCCTGCGCACGGTGTCCTTCGGGGATCCCCGGGACCACGTCCTGCACCGGCAGGAGGTGGAGCGCCGGCCCCGACCTGAGGACCAGCGCCGGTCCCAGCGCGGCCACCGCCTCCGTGCGCAGCAGTCCGCCGCGGGACAGGGCGCTGGTGGGTTGCAGCCGTCGGGACACCACGAGGGTGCCGTCCTCGTCGGGCTCCTCCACCGTCACGGGCAGAGCCCCGCCGAGGGCACCGACGGCCTCGTCCGGCGCGGGTCCGGTGAGGGCGTCGTGCAGCCAGTCGGCCCCGGGCCAGTAGTGGCCGTCCAGGCGGGCCGGACGCACCCGCCGGCCAGGCAGGCCGTGGAGGTGGAGCCCGCCGTTGAACCAGCCGAGCAGCGCGGTGTCGCCCGCGGTCACGCCGCGGCGGGCGTCATAGCGGGACAGATGGTTCGAACGGTGCAGGACGACGGCCTGTCCGCGCCGGTACTGCCCGGCGTCCGGGCCCGCCGGGTAGGTCATCGTGTAGTCGCCGTGGCCCAGCAGCAACCCGCCCCGATGGGTGTCCACGGTGCGCACCCGCAGCACGGTGCGCCCGGTGCCGCCCCTGGTCTCCGCTCCGGCGGGCAGGAGGGCCGCGCGCGGACCCGGACGCCCGCACCGGCCGGCCCGCAGGACGAACTCCGCTGCGGACGCACTCTCACCGGCATCCTGCGGTCCTTCGACGACGCCCCTGCGCCGCAGGGCGTCACGTACACCTGGCCCCCGCCGTAGCTCCCCCTCGGCGCGGCCCCTCAGGCACCCCCGCCCGGCACCCACCCCTGCCGCCGCAGCACCCCCGCCACATCCGGGGCCTCGTAGTGCTCGCCCTTGAGGACCTTGCCGTCGGGGCGGCGGGTGACCTGGCCGTCGGGGCCCAGCTTGGTCATGTTGGAGCGGTGGATCTCGGCGATCACCGCGTCCAGGTCGATGCCGTGCACGAGGGCGGTGCCGTACGCGACGTAGACCACGTCGGCCAGTTCGTGCGCGAGCCGGTCCAGCGGGCCCTCGACCGCCACCTCGGCGACCTCCGCCGCCTCCTCCGCGAGCAGTTCGGCACGGTGGGCGGCCAGCTCGGGAGAGACCTCGGCCGGTGTGTCGCGGGCGTCCAGCCCGAAGGCGAGGTGGAATGCGCGGACCAGGTGGGCGGGCGAGGAACTCATGCCGCGACTGTAGCCGCCGCCTCCGGCAGTCCCCCTTGCCCGGCTCCCGCGGCCCGGGATACCCGCCCCCGCCCTGGTCAGCGCAGCGCCCGGCTGGCAGGATCACGCGCATGTCCAAGGTGTTGCCCCGTATCGGCAGGCGCCGGGCCCTCCAGGGCGCGGCCGTCGGCGTCGTGGTGCTCGGGCTGCTGCTGTGGTGGCTGCGGCCCTGGCAGGAGGAGCCGCCGGTCGGGTCGATCAGGTTCAGCACGGGCACGCCCTCAGGGGTGTACCAGAAGTACGGCGACCTGCTGCGGGGCGAACTCGCCAAGGACATGCCAGGCCTGAAGGTGCGACTGCAGGACAGCCCGGGCTCGCAGGAGAACGTCAGGCGGGTGGCCACCGGGCAGACCGACTTCACGATCGCCGCGGCCGACGCGGTGGAGACGTACAAGCTCGGCGACGGCACCGGCGCCGAGCAGCTGCGCGGGGTCGCCCGTCTCTACGACGACTACGTACAGCTCGTCGTGCCGCCGGACTCGGACATCCGCTCCGTCGCGGACCTGCGGGGCAAGCGGGTGGCCATCGGGCTGCCCGACTCGGGTGTGCGGCTGATCGCGAACGCGGTGCTCGAGGCGGTCCACATCGACCCCGAGAAGGACATCACGCCCTCGTCGGACGGCATCGACACCGGGCCCAAGCGGCTGGGGCGCGGCCTGGACGCCTTCTTCTGGTCGGGCGGGCTGCCCACGGGCGGGCTGGCGGGCCTCGCCGAGAAGTCCGCCTTCCGGTTCGTGCCGATCCCGCCCTCCCTCGTCGCCAAACTGCACGAGAAGGGCGGTGCCACGCGGTACTACCGGGCGACCAGCATGCCGGAGACCGCCTACCCCACCATCCAGCACGGCCATCCGGTGCCGACGCTGGCCGTGTCCAACCTGCTGGTGACCCGCGCGGACATGGATCCCCGGCTCACCGAGTGGGTGACCCGGACCGTGATCAAGAGCCGCGACCGCATCGGCGACCGGGTCCACTCCGCCCAGCTGGTCGACGTCCGCACGGCCATCTACACCGACCCTCTCGAACTCCACGAGGGCGCCCGGCGCTACTACCGCTCGGTCAAGCCGTAGCGAACCGCCCACGGCGACAGCCGCCCCGCAGCGAGCACCCCACCGAAGCGCCCGCTCCACACCCACAGCCCGCGGTTCACGCCGTAGGCGCCGACCTCGGTACCGTCACCGTCACCTTCAATCCGTGCGGCTCGTGGTGGTCGTACGTGATCGAGCCGCCGCCCGCCGTGAGCAGGGCCCGGCAGATGGACAGGCCGAGGCCGGAGCCCTTGATGTTCTGGTGCCGGCCGCTGCGCCAGAAGCGGTCGCCGACGCGAGCCAGCTCCTCGTCGGTCAGGCCGGGGCCGGTGTCGGTGACGACGACGGTGGCGGTGGAGCCGTTGGGGGCGACGGTGACCTCGACGGTGCCGTCCCGCGGAGTGAACTTCACCGCGTTGTCGATCACCGCGTCCAGCGCGCTGGACACGGCGACCGGGTCGGCCCAGGCGGTGGTGGCCGGGCAGTTCCCCACCAGTCGTACGCCCTTGGCCTCGGCGGTCGGGGACCAGGCCGCGACCCGCTCGGCGGTGAGCGCTCCGATGTCGGTGGTCTTCAGGTCGGCCTGGGTGTGCTCGGCGAGCGCCAGGTCGAGCAGGTCGTCCAGGACCTGGGCGAGGCGCTTGCCCTCGGCCTGCACCGAGGCGATCTCCTTGTTGCCCTCCGGCAGTTCGTACCCGAGCAGTTCGATGCGCAGCAGCAGCGCGGACAGCGGGTTGCGCAGCTGGTGCGAGGCGTCGGCGACGAAGGCGCGCTGCTGCTCCAGCACGTTCTCGACGTTGTCCGCCATCTCGTTGAACGACCGGGCCAGCCTCCTGAGTTCCGGCGGCCCGCTCGCCACCGCGACCCGGGACTTCAGGCGCCCGGTGGCGATGTCGTGGGTGGTGGCGTCCAGGATCCGTACGGGTTTGAGGACCCAGCCGGTCAGCCGCAGCGCGGCGCCGACGGCGAGCAGCATCGCGGCGCTCTCCCCGGCCCCGATCAGCAGCCAGCCCCGCAGGGTGCGGGAACGCATCTGCCCGGTGGGCGAGTCGGTGACGACGACCGCGACGACGTCACCGTCCCGGATCACCGGTGAGGCCACGACCAGGCTGCGGCGCTGCCAGGGCCACACCTGCTCCGGGTCGTGGCTGCGCCGGCTGAGCAGCGCCTCGTCGAAGGCCGCGCGCACCTCGCCGGTCTCGGGGAGGCGCCAGGTGGCCGGGGCGTTGGCCATGGGTTTTCGGGTGCGGTAGAACACGCCGGCCCGGATGCCGTAGACCTTGTTGTAGCTCTCGAGTTCGCTCTGCAGCGTCTCCTTGCGCTCGTCGGTGTCCTCGGCGGAGGACACCGCGGGCGACTCGGTGACGAACTGGGCGAGGGCCGCGAAGCGCGCCGTGTCGTCGATCCGGTCGACGACGACCCTCTGCTGCTGGGCGCCCGCCAGGCTGACGGCGAGCGGGAAGCCGAGCGCGAGCAGGACGGCCGCCAGCAGGACGATGAGCAGCGGGAGCAGACGGGTGCGCACCCTGCCCCGCTACGCAGTGGGGGCGACGAGCCGGTAGCCGACGCCGCGCACGGTCTCGATGAGGGCGGGCATGCGCAGCTTGGCGCGCAGGGAGGCGACGTGCACCTCCAGGGTGCGCCCGGTCCCCTCCCAGCTGGTGCGCCACACCTCGCTGATGATCTGCTCACGGCGGAAGACCACGCCGGGGCGCTGGGCGAGCAGGGCGAGCAGGTCGAACTCCTTGCGGGTGAGCTGGACGACCGAGCCCTCGACGCTGACCTGCCGGGTGGGCAGCTCGATGCGCACGGGGCCGAGGACCAGCGCGGTCTCCCCGCCGCTGTGCGGGTCCTCGGGGACGCTGCGCCGGCTGACGGCGTGGATCCGGGCGAGCAGTTCGCCGGTGTCGTACGGCTTCACCACGTAGTCGTCGGCGCCCAGGTTGAGGCCGTGGATGCGGGAGCGCACGTCGGAGCGGGCCGTGACCATGATCACCGGGACGCTGGTGCGCTTGCGTATCTTTCCGCACACCTCGTAGCCGTCCTGGTCGGGCAGGCCCAGATCGAGCAGGACGACACCGAAGCCGTTGCCCTCGGGGACGAGGGCCTGGAGGGCTTCCTCTCCGCTGCGCGCGTGGGTGACGTCGAAGCCGTGCCGCGCCAGGACCGCCGACAGCGCTGCCGCGACGTGGTTGTCGTCCTCGACGAGCAGCAGCCTCATCCGGGCCCCCTTCGGTTCATCGGCCGTACGATCTGGATGTGTACAAAAACGTGTGCACGCGCGCGCGTGCACCTTGCAGTCACGCTGATGGATGAGGACGGCGTCAAGAGGGTTCCGGTTGCGCGCCGCTTCCGTTACCCGGCCGATATGAGCCCAGATCACAAGTGCTACGACACGTGTCCGATTGCTATCGGATCGTGATGCTCAGATTCCCCTCAAGAGTAATGACGCAGGTCGTAGAGGGTTACTACTGTCCTCCGAAACCGAGGAGGACGGAGCCTTAAGAGCGATGACCGAAGTATCGGTGGCCAAGGAAGATGTGGCCGCGACCGGCGAGCTGGTCGTCCTGAAGAGCGTCAACAAGCACTTCGGCGCGTTGCACGTTCTCCAGGACATCGATCTGACGATCGCCCGCGGTGAAGTCGTCGTCGTCATCGGGCCCTCCGGGTCCGGCAAGTCCACCCTGTGCCGCACCATCAACCGTCTGGAGACGATCGACTCCGGGACGATCACGATCGACGGCAAGCCGCTGCCCGCCGAGGGCAGAGAGCTGGCGCGGCTGCGGGCCGACGTCGGGATGGTCTTCCAGTCGTTCAACCTCTTCGCGCACAAGACCGTGCTCGAGAACGTCATGCTGGGCCAGATCAAGGTCCGCAAGAAGGACAAGCAGCAGGCAGAGGAGCGGGCCCGCGCCCTCCTCGACCGGGTCGGCGTCGCCGCGCAGGCCGACAAGTACCCGGCGCAGCTCTCGGGCGGTCAGCAGCAGCGGGTCGCCATCGCGCGTGCCCTGGCCATGGAGCCGAAGGTCATGCTCTTCGACGAGCCGACCTCGGCGCTCGACCCGGAGATGATCAACGAGGTTCTGGAGGTCATGCAGCAGCTGGCCCGCGACGGCATGACCATGATCGTCGTCACCCACGAGATGGGGTTCGCACGATCGGCCGCAAACCGCGTGGTGTTCATGGCGGACGGCCGCATCGTCGAGGAGGCTGCGCCCGACCAGTTCTTCAGCAACCCGCGCAGCGACCGCGCCAAGGACTTCCTGTCCAAGATCCTGCACCACTGAGGCGCACGTCGCGCCCCGCGACGACCCGCGTCACCCGCACAGACGGCAATCATCGGCGCATTTCATCGACGCATTGCCCCGACGCATCGCAGCGACGCATCGCATCGCATCGACGCATCGGATCGGCACATTGCTTCGACGACGTGCACCAACGGCTTTCTCTTCATCGGCAAAGGATGTTCACCATGAAGCTCCGCAAGGTCACCGCGGCGTCCGCCACCGTTCTCGCCCTCGCCCTGACCGCTACCGCGTGTGGCGGCGACGACGGCGGGGACGGCGGGTCGGGCTCCGGCGGCGGCAAGAAGATCACCGTCGGCATCAAGTTCGACCAGCCCGGCCTCGGCCAGAAGACGCCGCAGGGCTACTCCGGCTTCGACGTCGACGTCGCCACGTACGTCGCCAAGAAGCTCGGTTACGACGCGGATCAGATCGAGTGGAAGGAGTCGAAGAGCGCCGACCGCGAGACCATGCTCCAGCGCGGTGACGTCGATTTCATCGCCGCGACCTACTCGATCACCCCGGAGCGTCAGCAGAAGGTCGACTTCGCCGGCCCCTACCTGCTGGCCCATCAGGACGTGCTGATCCGCGCCGACGACACTTCCATCAAGTCGCCGGCCGACCTCAACAACAAGAAGCTGTGCTCGGTGGCGGGCTCCACCTCGGCGCAGAACGTCAAGGACAAGCTGGCGCCCAAGGCCGACCTGCAGACGTACCCGACGTACTCGGCTTGCCTGAGCGGTCTGCAGAACAAGGCCATCGACGCGCTGACCACGGACGACTCGATCCTCGCCGGTTATGCCGCCCAGTCTCAGTTCAAGGGCAAGTTCAAGCTCGGCGGCTTCAAGATGACCAACGAGAACTACGGCATCGGCGTCAAGAAGGGCAGCGACCTCAAGGACAAGATCAACAAGGCCCTAGGGGACATGGTCGCCGACGGCTCCTGGGAGAAGGCCGTGAAGAAGAACTTCGGCCCGGCCAACTACCAGTACGAGCAGGCGCCGAAGATCGGCGACATCAAGAGCTGACCCGCGCCTGTCGGGTGTGCCGCCTGGAGGGCGGCACACCCGGGGCATCCCTACACGCGGAAGCGCGGAACACCGTGTTCGACTTTCTCGACAAATACGACATTCTGGGAGCCTTCTGGACGACGGTGCAGCTGACTCTGCTCTCCGCCGTCGGCTCTCTGATCTGGGGCACCCTGCTGGCCGCCATGCGGGTGGGACCGGTGCCGCTGATGCGCGGGTTCGGTACCGCCTACGTCAATATCGTGCGGAACATCCCGCTGACGGTGATCATCCTCTTCACCTCGCTCGGGCTTTATCAGACCCTGGGCGTCAACCTCGGCGCGGACAGGACCGAGACGATCAACTTCCGCCTCGCCGTCCTCGGCCTGATCGTCTACACCTCCGCCTTCGTGTGTGAAGCGCTGCGCTCCGGCATCAACACGGTCCCCGTCGGGCAGGCCGAGGCGGCCAGGGCCATCGGCCTCAACTTCACCCAGGTACTTACTCTCGTCGTGCTGCCGCAGGCCTTCCGGTCGGTGGTCGGTCCGCTGACGAACGTGTTGATCGCGTTGACGAAGAACACCACGGTGGCCGCGGCCATCGGTGTCGCGGAAGCGGCATTCCTGATGAAGGAAATGATCGAGAACGAGGCGCAACTGCTGCTGATTTCCGCGATCATCGCGTTCGGTTTCGTGTGCCTGACGTTGCCGACCGGTCTGATCCTCGGCTGGGTGGGCAAGAAGGTGGCGGTGAAGCGATGAGCTCGGTCCTCTATGACGCGCAGGGTCCCCGCGCCAAGCGGCGCAACGTCCTGTTGACCGTGGTCTTCTTGGTCGCGTTCGTGGCGCTGTGCTGGTGGGTGATCGGCACCCTCAAGGACAAGGGTCAGCTCGAGTGGGCGCTGTGGGAGCCGTTCTTCACGGGCACCGAGGCCTGGTCCACGTACATCTGGCCGGGGTTGCAGAACACCCTGAAGGCAGCGGCACTTGCCATGATCATCGCACTGCCGCTCGGTGCCGTGTTCGGTATCGCCCGGCTGTCGGACCATGTATGGGTCAGGGTGCCGGCCACGGTCGTGGTCGAGTTCTTCCGGGCCATCCCCGTGCTGGTTCTGATGATCTTCGCAAACGCCGTGTACGCCGAGTACAGCAACGTCCCCTCGGACGACCGTCCGCTGTACGCGGTCGTCACCGGCCTGGTCTTGTACAACGCATCGGTGCTCGCGGAGATCGTCCGGGCGGGCATCCTGGCACTGCCCAGGGGACAGGCCGAGGCGGCCATGGCGATCGGTCTGCGCAAGAACCAGACCATGCGACTGATCCTGCTGCCGCAGGCCGTCACGGCGATGCTGCCGGCCATCGTCAGCCAGCTCGTGGTGATCGTGAAGGACACAGCCCTCGGCGGCGCCGTGCTCACCTTCCCCGAGCTGCTGTCTTCGGCCAACACGATGAGCGGCTACTACGGTGCGAACGTCATCGCCAGCTTCACGGTCGTGGCCCTGATCTTCATCGCCCTCAACTTCGCCCTCACCACCTTCGCAAGCTGGCTGGAGCGCAGGCTGCGCCGCAGCAAGCGCAGCACAGGCGCAGTCCTGGGCACGGAGGACGTCGAGGACCTCAACGCGGCTGAAGCCACCGGTACGCACCGGGCTGGTGCCGACCGTCTCACCTGACGGCGATGTGAGCGAACACGGTGCGAGGGGCAGTGGCGCGACCGCCACTGCCCCTGCGTCGTCTGCACCGTGTCCGTTTCTCCTTCATCGTCTTTCTCATCCAAGCCGAGTACAGCAACACCTTCGCTGGAGTCACTGACACAGCGACGCAGGTACCGACGTCGCTTGACGCAAGCACCCGCAATAGGTTGCATACGTTGTGTGATCGTGCACCCTGCTCCACCTTCCTGTTCAGCCGCGTTCCTCACCACGTCACCACGAGCAGGGGGCGCCGCGCCGTGGACCCGGTGATCATCGTCGGAGCGGGGCCTGTCGGGCTCACGCTCGCCCTGGCGCTGGCGCGTCAGGAGGTGCCGTGCGTCCTTCTGGACGAGGGGCCGGGCAAGGACGAACCCCGTCCGGCGCGCACGGTCGTGCTGCACGAGGAGACCGCCGCCCTCATGGAGCGCCTCACCGGCGTGCCGCTGGACCGGGCCGGTTCCCGTTGGGCCGGATGGCGGTCGATGCGGCGCAAGCAGGTGATGCGCGAGGTCGTCTTCGACGACGAGCCGGGGCCGCTGCACATCGCCCAGCACGTGCTGACCGGCGCGCTGCGCGCCGCCCTCGCGGACCAGCCGCTTATCGAGGTGGCCGCCGACAGCCGGCTGGACGCCATAGAGCAGGAGGACTCGGGCGTCACCGCCCACACCCGTGGCCCGCGGGGCACGTGGTGGCGGGGCAGTTACCTGGTCGGCTGCGACGGCCCCCGCTCGACCGTCCGCAAGCTCCAGGACATCCGCTTCCCGGGGCGGACGGCAGTGGAACGTCACGCCGTGGCCGCGCTGCGCGTGGAACTCCCGTGGGTGGACGAGGCGTTGCTCCATCGGATGCCGCCGTGGCGGATGTCCGGCCCCTCCGCCGGGGAGATCACCGCCCGCCCCCTGCCCGACGGTGTGTGGCGCCTGGACTGGCTGCTGCCGCCGGGCAAGGACCTGGTCACGCCCGAGCTGCTGCTGGCCCGGATCCGGGAGACCCTGGCCGGCTGGTCGGGCGGCGCGACACCGTCGTACGAGCTCCTGGACACCGGAGTCCACACCGTGCACCACCGGCTGGCCCGGCGCTGGCGGGTCGGGCGGGTGTTCCTCGCCGGCGACGCGGCGCACCTGCTCGGCGCGCTGGGCACGCACGGGCTCGACGAGGGGCTGCGGGACGCCGACAACCTCGCCTGGAAACTGGCGCTGGCCTGGCACGACGGCCCGCACGAGGCGCTGCTCGACAGCTACCAGACGGAGCGGCGCGCGGTCGTCGCCGCCCGGCTGCGCGCCGCCGACCAGGTGCTTCCGCTGCTGCGCGGTGGCGGAAGTCTGCGGGCCTACGTGCCCGGCGCGGCCCGCAACCACGACGCCCTGCTCGCCGACGGCCACCTGGGGCAGGGGCCGCTCGGCGCGCCGGGGGCGTACGCCGACTCGCCGCTGGCACCCGGGCCGCTCGAGGGCGAGGTGCCCGTGGACACGCCGCGCGGAGCGCAGATCGCCGACGTACGGGTCACCGCGGAGGACGGCTCCTTCGTCCAGCTGCGGGACCGGCTGGGGCGTGGCGCGCTGCTCGTGGTGCTGATCGCGCCGGGCACGGGCGTGTGGGAGCGACGGCACTGGGCGTCCGCCGGGATCATGCCCCGGCTCGCGGCGGCGGTGAGCGCGCTGCCGCACCACGCCGAGCTGCTGGTCGCCGAGAGCTATCCGGGGGCCGCCGCGCACACCGTGCTGCTGGTGCGCCCCGACGGGCATCTGGTCACCGCGCTGAGCGGGGTGCGCCCGGCCGAGCTGTACACGGCGGCGGAGGCGGCGCTGGGCGGCCCGGCGCATGCGGAGGCGGGGCCCGGGGCGCAGGCGCAGGCGCAGGCGCAGGCCGGCGCGGGTGCCGCCACCGGCTCGCCGTGACCGCCCGTACCTGGGCTTACCCTGCCTGTCCTGCTCACTGTCACTGTGCGTCCGCATAGTGACAGTGAGTTGACCGGTTCACACCGGCATGGTGTACTCCGGATCGTGACCGACACCTGTGTGCGCCTGTGGCGGAGGGTCCATATGGACCTCGTCCGCTATGCGGGCTGCGTGTGTCGCCCGTCCTGCTGATCTCGCGGCCTTTCCGCTCCGCATTCCGCGGTTCCCATACAGCGGTTCCCCCGGCTCTTCCCGCGTGCGCCGCGTCCGCGCTGCCGCACGCTCTTCCGCGCGAACACCCTTCAGGACGGTGCCCTGTGTCTGTGTCCCCTTCTGTGTTCCCTACTGGATCCTCTACTGGATCCCCTTCGGTCTCCTCCTCGTCGCCTTCCGCGTCCGCGTCGTCGGCGCCCGCCGTGTCCTCCGCTGGTCCCGCTGCCTCCGGGGCCCCCACCCAGGCCGAGCTCCTGGAGTTCGCACGGCGTGCGGCCGCCGATGCCGAGCTGATCGCCTCGTTGCCGCTCGACCCGGAGGGCCGCACCTGGGTGCGGCTCGAGGGACCGCGCGGGAGCGAGGCGTGGCTGATCGGCTGGCCGCCCGGTACGGGGACCGGCTGGCACGACCACGCCGACTCCGTCGGCGCCTTCGTGACAGCGGCGGGTGAGCTCCGGGAGAACTCGCTCGCCGCGCGGCTGCCCACCGACGGCTGGAAGACACTGGAGCTCACCGACGGCGTGGACCGTGAACGCCTGCTGCCGGCAGGGCAGGGCCGCGCCTTCGGCCGCCAACACGTCCACGAGGTGCTCAACGAGTCACCCGACCGGCACGCGATCTCCGTGCACGCCTACTATCCGCCCCTGCCGCGGATCCGCCGCTACAGCCGCAGCGGACAGATCCTGCGACTGGAGCAGGTCGAGCGCCCGGAGGACTGGCAGTGAGCGAACAGCCGGTCGGTATCGACGCGTTGCTGGAGCGGGTACGCGCGGGCTACCGGCGCATCGAGGCACGGGAGGCGTACGAAGCGGCCCGGGCCGGCGAGGCGCTGCTGGTGGACATCCGGTACGCGGCGCTGCGGGAACGGGACGGGCTGATCCCCGGTGCTCTCGTCGTGGAGCGCAACGAGCTGGAGTGGCGGCTCGATCCGCAGGGCAGCCACCGCCTCCCCGAGGCCACCAGCCACGCCCTGCGCGTCGTCGTGATCTGCAACGAGGGCTATGCCTCGAGCCTGGCGGCGGAGTCCCTGCACCGCCTCGGGCTGCGCCGGGCCACCGACCTGGTCGGAGGGTTCCAGGCGTGGCGGGCGGCCGGGTTGCCGACGTCCCCGGCGCGGTGACCGCCGTCCCCGGCGCGGTGACCGCGCAGGCGGAGTGACCGTACGGGGCCTGACGGACTGTCTTCCCGCCGCCGGTGGCCTGCCCGGCGGGGCCGCACCGCGTCCAGCAACCGTCGTCCCCCTCAGAAACCGTCCTCCCCGAGGAACTCGGTGTCCTCCCCCTCCTCCTCCAGCGCCCGGCGTACCACGCGCAGGGCCAGGCCCTGGGGGTACCCCTTGCGGGCGAGCATCCCGGCGAGCCGGCGGAGACGCTTGTCGCGGTCGAGGCCACGGGTGGCGCGCAGTTTGCGGTCGACCAGTTCGCGTGCGGTGGCCTCCTCCTGCTCGGAGTCGAGCTGGGAGACGGCCTCGTCGATCAGCGTGGAGTCCACGCCCTTGGTGCGCAGCTCCTGGGCGAGGGCGCGCCGGGCGAGGCCGCGGCCGTGGTGCCGTGACTCCACCCAGGCGTCGGCGAACGCCCGGTCGTTGATCAGCCCCACCTCCTCGAACCGGGAGAGCACCTGCTCGGCGACGTCGTCCGGGATCTCCCGCTTGCGCAGGGCGTCGGCGAGCTGCTTCCGCGTGCGCGGGGTCCCGGTGAGCAGGCGCAGGCAGATCGCCCGTGCCCGCTCCACCGGGTCCCCTGGAGGTTCCTCCTGCTCGGCCCTCGACAAGGAGGAGGCGCCTCCGTCCTGTGCGGCCGTCTCACCGGACGCGGCCCGGCCGCGCCCGCGGCGCCCACCGCGCAACTCGCCGTCACGCGAGCGGCCTCGGCGGGAGCCGCCGGCTGCCCGGCGTACCCCACGGCCCCGGCTGCCACCGGAGTCCTCGCCTTCGGCACCGGCCGCGCCGAAGGTGTCGTGCAGCCCGTCGTCCCCGTAGGCGTCGTCCCTGTAGGCGTCGTCACCGGCCGCGGTCGCGGCCGGGTCGCCTTCGGTGCCCCTCCCCCGCGGGGTACCGAAGGCGGCGTCCTCGTACTCGGCCCAGTCGGTTCGTCGGGTCACGGGTCAGCTCTTGGCTGCCGCGGCCTTGGACTTGGTGGCCTTCGCCGCTGCCGGGGCGGGTACCGCGGCCGCGGTGTCGGCCGGGGCGGCGGGGACGGCGGTGTCCGCGCCCGGCTCGGCGACCGGCTCCTCGGGCCGCACGCCCACGCCCAGCTTCTCCTTGATCTTCCTCTCGATCTCGTTGGCCAGGTCGGGGTTGTCCTTCAGGAAGTTGCGCGCGTTCTCCTTGCCCTGGCCGAGCTGGTCGCCCTCGTACGTGTACCAGGCGCCGGCCTTGCGGACGAAGCCGTGCTCCACGCCCATGTCGATCAGGCCGCCCTCGCGGCTGATGCCCTGGCCGTAGAGGATGTCGAACTCCGCCTGCTTGAAGGGCGGGGCGACCTTGTTCTTGACGACCTTGACGCGGGTGCGGTTGCCGACCGCCTCCGTGCCGTCCTTCAGGGTCTCGATGCGCCGGATGTCGAGGCGCACCGAGGCGTAGAACTTCAGCGCGCGGCCACCGGTCGTGGTCTCCGGCGAGCCGAACATCACGCCGACCTTCTCGCGGAGCTGGTTGATGAAGATCGCGGTGGTCTTGGACTGGTTGAGCGCACCGGTGATCTTGCGGAGGGCCTGGCTCATCAGGCGGGCCTGCAGACCCACATGACTGTCGCCCATCTCGCCCTCGATCTCCGCGCGCGGGACGAGTGCCGCGACGGAGTCGATGACGATGAGGTCGAGGGCGCCGGAGCGCACCAGCATGTCGACGATCTCCAGCGCCTGCTCGCCGTTGTCCGGCTGGGAGAGGATCAGCTGGTCGATGTCGACGCCGAGCTTCTTGGCGTACTCGGGGTCGAGGGCGTGCTCGGCGTCCACGAAGGCGACGGTGCCGCCGGCCTTCTGGGCGTTGGCCACGGCGTGCAGGGTCAGTGTGGTCTTACCGGAGGACTCGGGACCGTACACCTCCACGACACGGCCACGGGGAAGGCCGCCGACGCCGAGGGCCACGTCGAGCGCGGTCGACCCGGTCGGGATGACCTCGATGGGCTCCTTCGAGCGCTCGCCCATGCGCATGACCGCGCCCTTGCCGAATTGCCGTTCAATCTGTGCGAGTGCGGCATCCAGGGCCTTCTCGCGGTCGGTTCCTGCCATGGGTTCCACCCGGTTTGCTTGAGTCGATCGCTTCACGTCAATGACGCTAACGCCTGCCACTGACAATGCGCCTTGACGCCCGTCCGGCCTGTGGATAACTCGGGTACGTCTCCACCGAAACCAGGGTGAATCACCTACCCGAGCGGCTCGCCGGAGCCTCTATATGAACGGATGTTCGATTTTCGTGTCAAGCGCACCACGCGGCACACAGCGACGCCGCCCAGGCCGCGGGAAGACCGCTCACCCACCGGGGGATCACCGCCCGGCTACCGTGGTGCCGCGTGACCCACACTGAGATCGAGATCACCGCAGAACTGGTCCGGGACCTGCTGCGCGACCAGCACCCCGACCTGGCCGGTCATCCACTGAGGCTCGGCGCGCGCGGCTGGGACAACCAGCTGTGGCGGCTCGGCGACGACCTGGCCGTGCGGCTGCCCTGGGCGACGCCGTCCGCGGACGCGCTGCTGCGCGAGGAGCACGAGTGGCTTCCCGTTCTCGCCCCGCGGCTCCCCCTCCCGGTTCCCGTGCCGCAGCGCCTCGGTGAGCCCACCGAGCGGTTCCCGCGCCCCTGGATCGTCACCACCTGGGTGCCGGGAACGCCCGCCGACCGCGCCCCCGCCACGCGCGCCGCGGAAGCGGCCGACGCCTTGGCCGCCTTCCTGACGGCCCTTCACCGGCCCGCTCCCCAGGGGGCGCCGGCCGGCCGCGACCGTGGCGGCCCGCTGGCCGACCACGCGGAGGGGTTCGCCTGGCAGCTGGCCTCGGCCACCGGGCGCGGGCTGGTCCCCGACCCGGACGCCGTCCGCGCGGTCTGGGAGGACGCCGTGACCGCGCCCGAGTGGCCGGGCCCGGCGCTGTGGCTCCACGGCGACCTGCATCCGGCCAACGTCCTCACCGCGGACGGCACCTTCTGCGGAGTGATCGACTTCGGTGACCTCTTCGCGGGCGATCCCGCCTGCGACCTCGCCGCCGCGTGGACGCTGCTGCCGGACGGCGCCGCCGACCGCTTCCATGACGCCTACCAGCCGTCCCCGGACACCGCGACCCGACGCCGGGCCCGTGGCTGGGCGGTGCTGAAAGCCCTCGCCTGCCTCCTCATCGCGGATGCGGGCCTGCGCGGGCTCCCGGGCGGCAAGCCCACCTGGGGCCCGCCCGCCCACGCCGCGCTGCGACGCCTCACCGCCACGATCCGCTGACCGAGCCCAACGACAGCGCGGTGGGGCACCCCTCGCCCCGGGTGGCTGACGGGCCCGAGCCGTCCGAGCCCGTCAGTCACGCGGCCGCGGCTCCGGGGAAGCCGAGCCTTCCCCGGCCTGCCCGCCCACGCCGCGCTGCGACGCCTCACCGCCACGATCCGCTGACCGAGCCCTCCGACAGCCCGGTGGGGCACCCCTCGCCCCGGGTGGCTGACGGGCCCGAGCCGTCCGAGCCCGTCAGTCACGCGGCCGCGGCTCCGGGGAAGCCGAGCCCTCCCCGGCCTGCCCGCTGCCGGGCCGGGCCGCGCCCGCTCGCCGGGTCCACAGGCGCCGCACGTACCTGAACAGACCCGGGCCGTCGCCCGATCTGCGGTGCCCGTGGACCCGGGGGTCGTCGGTGACGGCGTACCTCTTCACGTATGCCCCCAGGAAGGCCTGGAGCGTGGCGATCGCCGGGATGGCGATCAGCGCGCCGACGGCGCCGAGCAAAGCGGTGCCCGCGACGACCGACCCGAAGGCGACCGCGGGATGGATGTCGACGGTCTTCGAGGTCAGCTTGGGCTGCAGGACGTAGTTCTCGAACTGCTGGTAGACCACGACGAAGATCAGCACCCACAGCGCGTACCACGGGTTGACCGTGAACGCGATCAGCATGGGCAGGGCACCCGCGAGATACGTGCCGATGGTGGGGATGAACTGCGACACCAGGCCCACCCACACGGCGAGCACGGGCGCGTACGGCACGTCCAGGACCTCCAGCAGGATGTAGTGCGCGATGCCGGAGACCAGCGCCATCAGGCCGCGCGAGTAGAGGTAGCCGCCGGTCTTGTTGACGGCGATCTCCCACGCGCGCAGCACCTCGGCCTGCCGGGCGGGCGGCAGGACGGAGCACAGCGCGCGGCGCAGCCGTGGGCCGTCCGCGGCGAAGTAGAACGAGAACAGCCCGATCGTCAGCAGCTGGAACAGACCCCCGATGACCTGCGCGGACACGTCCAGGACACCGGTGGCGCTGTTCTGCACGTAGTTGCGCAGCCAGTCGGAGCGCAGCAGCCCCTCCTGGATGTCCACGCGCCGCAGGTCGGTGTGGAAGTGGGTGTTGATCCAGCTGATGACGGAGTCGAGGTAGTTCGGGAAACCCTCGACCATCTTGATGATCTGGCCCGCCAGCATGGACCCGAGCAGCGTGACGAACCCCGCCGCCACGATCGTCACACCGATGAAGACGATGAAGGTGGCCAGCCCCCGGCGCATCCCCCGTGAGGCCATCCAGCTGACCGCCGGCTCGATGGCGAGCGCCAGGAAGAAGGCGATCAGGATGTTGATCAGCAGACCGGTGAGCTGGTGGAACGCCCAGCTGCCCAGCTGGAACACGGCAACGAGCGCGAGGGCCAGCACCATGGCACGCGGCAGCCAGCGCGGCATGCGGGCACTCGGCCCGGCGGTGCCGGCGGGCGGTGGCCCGGGGGGCGGTGGCCCGGCGGGCGGCGTCGCGCCGGACGGGGGTGTGTGCGGGGCAGGCTGCCCGGACTCGTCAGTGGGTGCCACGGGTCAAGTCTCGCCCACACCACCGACAACGAACCGTTGGGGGACGATCTTCGTGCGGCATCAGCGCTTCTCCGGTGGCACGTTCATGACCGAGCACACCACGCGCCACACGTCCTTGGCCTCCCAGCCGGCCTCCAGGGCCTGGTGGACCGTGCGCCCGCCGAGCTCCGACATCACATGGTCGCGCGCGAAGGTGTCGGCGTAGCCGGGACCGAAGTGGTCCGCCATCCGCTCCCAGAAGACCGTCAACCGCATGACCTCAGTATCCCGCTCGCGGGTGCGGCCCCGGTCCGCGCCCCGTTCGAGACCGCTTTCCGCCCTACGGTCTGTCGCATGGCCGATACAGGAGCTTCCGCACTCCCCTCGACGTCCCCGGCGCACACCCCGCTCGCGCGCGCGGAGCGGTTCGTGTGGCTCACCGCGCGCGTGCTGGAGCAGCGCCTCTTCGCGCACCACTTCCGGGGCGGCGGCGCCGACCCAGTGGAGACGGCGCTGGACGCCTACCGCAACGACGACGGCGGGTACGGCCACGCGCTCGAGCCCGATCTGCGCGGTCCGGTCAGCCAGCCCCTGCACGCCGCGCACGCCCTGCGCGTCCTGGACGCCATCGGGCGCTGCGGCGGCCAGCGGGTGGAGCGCCTGTGCCGCTACCTGACGTCCGTCTCCACTGCGGACGGCGCGCTCCCCGCGATCCACCCCAGCCAGCGCGCCTACCCGGCGGCGCCCTTCGTCCCGGTCGTGGACGACCCGCCCGGCGCTCTGCTGAGCACCGGTCCCGTGGTGGGCCTGCTGCACCGCAACGAGGTGTGGCACGCCTGGCTGTTCAGGGCCACGGACTTCTGCTGGCAGGCGGTGGAGTCCCTGGAGAAGTCCCACCCGTACGAGATCGAGGCCGCCGTCGCCTTCCTGGACTCCGCCCCCGACCGCTCACGCGCCGAGGCGGCCGCCGACCGGCTGGGCCGCCTGGTGCGCGAGCACCGCCTCGCGGCCCTGGACCCGGACGACCTGGCCGCGTACCCGGTGGCCCCCGGTTACGCCCCCGGAGAGCACCACTTCCCCCACGACTACGCGCGAAGCCCGCACTCTCTCGCGCGCGCGTGGTTCACCGACGACGAGATGGCCCGCTCCCTGGACTTCCTCGCGGCGGAACAGCGGGAGGACGGCGGCTGGCCGATCCGATGGCGGCAGTGGGCCGAGGCCCCCGCCCTGGAGGCACGCCCCCTGGTGACCATCGAGGCCCTGCGCACCCTCAGCGCGTACGGCCGCTCCCTCTCCTGACCGTCATCCGCCCAGGGCCCGCACCCCGGCGGTCACCGCCACGGCCACGGCCACGACCAGCAGGAACGGCGCCCGCAGCAGCAGCGCCACAGCGGCGGCGCCCAGCCCGGCCGCCCGCGCGTCCAGCACCAGCGCCTGCCCGTCGGCGAAGGTCTGCTGGGCCGTGAGGGCGGCCAGCAGCGCGACGGGCAGCAGGGCGGCCAGACGCCTGACGAGAGGCCGCTCGAGCGCGCCCGCGGGCACCAGCAGGCCGGCCAGCTTGACGGCGTAGCACCCCAGGGCGGTCACCCCGACCGCGATCCACACGCTCAACGGTCTTCTCCCGTCTTGTGGTTCTTCCCAGACTTGCGGTGATGCCCTGGTCGGTGGTCTTGCCGGGCGTTGTGGTGCGCCTCAGTCCCGTGGTCGCGCCTCGCCCTGCGGCCCGCCTCAGCCCCGTGGTCTCCCCCGGCCCCGCGGTCCATCTCGGCCCGGCGATCTCCGCTGGCCCCGCGGTCCATCTCGGCCCGGCGATCTCCCCCGGCCCCACGGTCCATCTCGGCCCGGCGATCTCCCCCACCCCCGCCGTCTCCCCCAGCCCTGCGACGCCCCTCCGCCCAGAGCACGACCGGTGCCGCGAGCGCGGCCGCGAGGACGGGCACCCCGGCCGGGAGAACGGGCAGCAGCCCGAGGCCCAGCAGGACGGCGAGCGCGGCGACCGCCCGCTCGCGCCCGGTCCGCAGCATGGGCGCGAGCAGCGCCAGGAAGACCGCGGGCCCCGCCGCGTCCAGCCCCCACGCGTCGGTGTCCCCGAGCGCCTCGGCGCCCAGCGCGCCGAGCAGCGTGGTGAGGTTCCACAGCACGTACAGGCTGAGCCCCGTCACCACGAACCCGAGCCGCGCGGCGCGCCGGCCGGGCTGCGCCAGCGCCACGGCGGCCGTCTCGTCGATGACCCAGTGCGCCGCGAACGGCCGCAGCGCGCGCGGGAGGGACAGCAGCTGCGACAGACGCAGCCCGTAGAACGCGTTGCGCACCCCCAGGAAGAAGGCGCCCGCGGCCGCGGTGAGCGGAGCGCCACCGGCCGCGAGTGCCCCCACCAGGGCGAACTGGGACGCCCCGGTGAACACCAGAAGGCTGAGCGCGCACGTCTGCGTCACGGAGAGCCCGCTGCCGGCCGACGTCACCCCGAAGGCGAACCCGGACACTCCTACGGCGACTCCGACCCCGAGGGCGTCCCGGACGACGGCACCGTCCGGTTTCCCCCGTACCTCTGCGATAGCTGTCTGTTCTGCCACGTCTCCGGACGTTACGAGGGCCGCCCCCGCGCGTCTTGTACGTTCTTGCGCTCCCGCTGGTACGCCCCGGGAGGCACTCCGACGATGCGGCTGAAGTGCCGGTTGAGATGGGGCTGGTCGGCGAAGCCCACGGCGAGGGCGGCCTCGGCGGGCGTCACGCCCGTGTCCAGGAGCTGCCGCGCCCGCCGTACGCGCGCGTCGGTGAGCCAGGTGTGCGGGGGCATCCCGTACACGTCGCGGAACGCCCGCAGCAGGGCGAACGGACCGGTCCCCAGCTCCACCGCCAGCTCCTCAAGGGTCGGCGGGCCGGCCATCCGCTCCTGAAGCACCGCACGCGCGCGTGCCGCGATCCGCGCTCCCGCGCTGCGCACCTCCCGCCGCGGCAGCGGCCCTCCGTTCAGGCGCAGCAACCGGGTCACGGCGACCCGCAGCAGCGTGTCGGCGGCCAGCGCGTTCCCCTCGTCGGCGGCCCGCAGCACCTGGTGCACCAGCCCCGCGGCGTACGGATCGTCCAGCACGGGGCTCACGAACCCCGGCGTCCCTCGCAGAGCCGTCGTCTCCGCCGCGATCTGCGCCACCACCTCGGGCGACGGATACACGGCCCCGTACCGCCACCCCTCGGGAACACCCGCCCGTCCGGTGTGCGGCGTGTCCGGGTTGACCAGTGCGAGGGCACCGGCCCCCGCGTACTGGTCACCTCCGCCGTGGTGGAACACCTCCACCCCGTCGGCGATGGCGGCGATCACGAAGTTCTCGTGCGTGTGGCGCACGAACGTCTTGTGGATGTACCGGGCCCGCAGCAGATCGACGCCGGGCAGCTCGGTGTACTGCCAGTGCCGAGCGCGTTCCTTGCCCGCATCCGCCATACGCCCATTGTCATGCCGCGCCGGCCGGCGCGGAGCCCGGCACCGGCTTCTCCCCGCACCGCCGCCGGGGGCACCCGTTGTCAGTGCCGGGGTGCACGATGGACGCATGGTCAGCAACGCGCACCGAGCCCTGGACGGCTTCTCCCCCGCGACCCGCGGCTGGTTCACGGGGGCGTTCTCCGCGCCCACCGCCGCTCAGGCCGGTGCGTGGCAGGCCATCCGCGAGGGATCGGACGTGCTCGTCGTGGCCCCCACCGGCTCCGGCAAGACCCTGGCGGCCTTCCTCGCCGCGCTGGACCAGCTGGCGTCCACACCGCCGCCCGCCGATCCGAAGAAGCGCTGCCGCGTGCTGTACGTCTCGCCCCTGAAGGCGCTGGCCGTGGACGTGGAGCGCAACCTGCGCAGCCCGCTGACCGGCATCCGGCAGGAATCCGTCCGTCTGGGCCTGCCCGAGCCCGAGGTGAAGGTCGGCATCCGCTCGGGCGACACCCCCGCCGCCGAGCGCCGGGCGCTGTCCACCCGCCCGCCGGACATCCTGATCACGACACCCGAGTCCCTGTTCCTGATGCTCACGTCGGCCACGCGCGACGCGCTCACCGGCGTCGAGACGGTGATCCTCGACGAGGTGCACGCCGTCGCCGGCACCAAGCGCGGCGCGCATCTGGCGCTCTCCCTGGAGCGGCTCGACGAACTGCTGCCCCGGCCGGCCCGCCGCATCGGCCTCTCGGCGACGGTCCGCCCGGTGGACGAGGTCGCCCGTTTCCTCTCCCCCCGCCGCAAGGTGGAGATCGTCCAGCCGGAGTCGGGCAAGGAGTTCGACCTGTCGGTCGTGGTCCCCGTCGAGGACATGGGCGAACTGGGCGGCTCCCCGGTCAGCGACGGCTCCGAGGGGGCGGAGCGCCCGTCGATCTGGCCGCACGTGGAGGAGCGGATCGCCGACCTCGTCCAGTCGCACCGCTCCACGATCGTCTTCGCGAACTCCCGCCGCCTCGCCGAGCGCCTGTGCAACCG
The DNA here is from genome assembly GCF_040678435.1 of Streptomyces sp. NPDC052682. Lineage (NCBI taxonomy): Bacteria > Bacillati > Actinomycetota > Actinomycetes > Kitasatosporales > Streptomycetaceae > Streptomyces > Streptomyces sp. NPDC052682. Next base: position 178,404 of record NZ_JBFATS010000015.1, read on the forward strand.
CCTCAACGAGATCGCCTACGAGCGAGCCACCGGGGAGCCCCTGGAGGAGCACCACGCCCCGGCCGAGCTCATGGGCGGCTCGGGCGCGGCCCAGGGCGCCCCGCCGGTGATCGCCCGCGCCCACCACGGCTCGGTCTCCAAGGAGCAGCGCGCCCTCGTCGAGGAGGACCTCAAGGCGGGACGCCTGCCGGCCGTGGTCGCCACCTCCAGCCTCGAACTCGGCATCGACATGGGCGCGGTCGACCTGGTCGTCCAGGTCGAGTCCCCGCCTTCCGTCGCCTCCGGGCTGCAGCGCGTGGGCCGCGCGGGCCACCAGGTCGGCGCGGTGTCCACCGGCGTCGTCTTCCCCAAGTACCGCGGCGACCTCGTCCAGGCCGCGGTCGTCACCGAACGCATGCGCACCGGCGCCATCGAGTCCCTGCGGATCCCCGCCAATCCCCTGGACGTCCTCGCCCAGCAGCTCGTCGCGATGACCGCGATGGACACCTGGCAGTTCGACGACCTGCTCGCCGCCGTCCGCCGGGCCGCGCCCTTCGCCTCGCTGCCCGAGTCCGCGTTCACGGCGGTGCTGGACATGCTCGCCGGCCGCTACCCGTCCGACGCGTTCGCCGAGCTGCGCCCGCGCGTGGTGTGGGACCGCGTCACCGGCACGATCACCGGCCGCCCGGGTGCCCAGCGCCTCGCGGTCACCTCCGGGGGCACGATCCCCGACCGCGGGCTCTTCGGGGTCTTCCTGGCGGGCGCCGACCCGAAGAAGGGCGGCGGCCGGGTCGGCGAGCTCGACGAGGAGATGGTGTACGAGTCGCGCGTGGGGGACGTCTTCACGCTCGGCACCAGCTCCTGGCGCATCGAGGACATCACACGCGACCGCGTCCTGGTCTCCCCGGCGCCGGGCGTACCCGGACGGCTGCCGTTCTGGAAGGGCGACCAGCTGGGCCGCCCGCTGGAACTGGGCCGGGCCGTGGGCGCGTTCCTGCGCGAGCTGGGCTCCCTGCCCGAGGAGGACGCCCGCCTGCGCCTGCTGACGGCGGGCCTGGACGCCTGGGCCGCCGACAACGTCCTGTCGTACCTGGACGAGCAGCGTCAGGCCTGCGGCCACGTCCCGGACGACCGCACGATCGTCGTGGAGCGCTTCCGCGACGAGCTCGGCGACTGGCGGGTGGTGGTGCACTCCCCGTTCGGCGCCCAGGTGCACGCCCCGTGGGCCCTCGCCCTCGGCGCCCGCCTCTCCGAGCGGTACGGCATGGACGCGCAGGTCATGCACGCCGACGACGGCATCGTGCTGCGCCTGCCGGACGCCGACCTGATGGGCCTGGACCTGCTCGACCAGGAGCCGGTGAAGGCCGGCGCGGAGTACGACGCGGACCAGGCCCCCGTGGGCGCGGCCGACGTCGTCTTCGACAAGGGCGAGGTCGACCAGATCGTCACCGACCAGGTGGGCAGCTCGGCGCTGTTCGCGTCCCGGTTCCGGGAGTGCGCCGCACGCGCGCTGCTGCTGCCGCGCCGCAACCCGGGCAAACGCACCCCGCTGTGGCAACAGCGCCAGCGCGCCTCCCAGCTGCTCCAGGTGGCGAGCGAGTTCGGCTCGTTCCCGATCGTCCTGGAGGCGGTCCGCGAATGCCTCCAGGACGTCTTCGACGTCCCCGGGCTCGTGGAGCTGATGGGCGACCTGGAGGCCCGCAAGGTGCGTCTGGTCGAGGTCACCACGCCGGAGCCGTCCCCCTTCGCGCGTTCCCTGCTCTTCGGCTACGTCGCCCAGTTCCTGTACGAGGGGGACTCCCCACTCGCCGAGCGGCGCGCCGCCGCCCTCTCCCTGGACTCCCGGCTGCTGGCCGAACTGCTGGGCCAGGCGGAGCTGCGCGAACTGCTCGACGCCGACGTGCTGACCGAGCTGGAGCGGGAGCTGCAGTGGCTTACCGAGGACCGCCGTGTCAAGGACGTCGAGGGCGTCGCCGACGTGCTCCGGGTGCTCGGCCCGCTCACGGACGCCGAGCTGGCGGAGCGGGGCGCCGAGCCGCAGTGGGCACCGGAGCTGGCCCGCGCCCGGCGCGCGATCAAGGTCCGGATCGGGGGCGCCGACCACTGGGCGGCGATCGAGGACGCGGGCCGGCTGCGCGACGCGCTCGGCACGGCACTGCCGGTCGGCGTCCCCGAGGCCTTCACGGAGCCCGTGAAGGACCCGCTCGGCGACCTCCTGGCGCGCTACGCCCGCACCCACGGCCCCTTCACATCGGCCACGGCCGCGGCGCGCTTCGGCCTGGGCGTGGCGGTCACCGAGGGCGCCCTCCAGCGGCTCGCCGCGAGCGGGCGGGTCGTCCAGGGTGAGTTCCACCCGGCCGGGATCGGCCAGGAGTGGTGCGACGCCGCGGTCCTGCGCCGCCTGCGCCGCCGGTCGCTGGCCGCCCTGCGGCACGAACTGGAGCCGGTGCCGCCGCCCGCGCTCGCGCAGTTCCTCCCCCAGTGGCAGCACATCGGCAAGGGGCATGCCCTGCGCGGCATCGACGGGCTGGTGCGCGCGATCGAGCAGTTGCAGGGGGCGTCCGTGCCCGCCTCCGCCCTGGAGAAGCTGGTCCTGCCGTCCCGGGTGGCCGACTACGCCCCCGCCATGCTGGACGAGTTGACCTCCGCCGGAGAGGTGGTGTGGGCCGGGGCGGGCTCCCTGCCCGGCAAGGACGGCTGGGTCTCCCTCTACCTGGCCGACGCGGCCCCGCTGCTCCTGCCGCCCGCGCACCCCCTGGAGCTGACCGCCCTGCACCGGTCCGTCCTGGAGGCCCTCGCCGGCGGTTACGGCCTGTTCTTCCGCCAGATCGCCGACCACGTCCGGGCCACCACCCACCCCGACGCCACCGACCCGCAGCTGGCCGACGCCCTGTGGGACCTGGCCTGGGCCGGGCACCTGACGAACGACACCCTCGCCCCCATGCGGTCGTTGCTCGGCTCCGGCCGTACGGCGGGCTCCACGGCCCACCGTGCCAAACGCACGGTCCCGCGCGGCCGCTACGGCTCCCTGACGGCTGCCGCCCGCGCCGCCTCCCGCAGCGGCCCGCCGACCGTCGCCGGCCGCTGGGCGCTGCTGCCGGACCGGGAGGCCGACCTCACCGTGCGCGCCCATGCCCTGGCCCGCACACTCCTCGACCGGCACGGCGTGGTCACCCGGGGCGCCGTCGCCGCGGAGGGCGTCGAAGGCGGCTTCTCGGCGACGTACCGCGTCCTGTCCGCCTTCGAGGACAGTGGTCAGGCCCGGCGCGGCTATGTGGTGGAGGGCCTCGGTGCCGCGCAGTTCGCGATGGACGGCGCCGTGGACCGCCTGCGCGCGGTGGCCAACGCCCGCGACCGCGGCGAGCCCCTGCCCGGCCCGGGCACCGGCAACGGCACCGCGACCGGCACCAGCACGCCCGACGGCTTCGGCTCGCTCGACGACCCCCGGCCCTCCGACGCCTTCCGCGCCTCCGACCCGTTCTCCGCTCACGGCACCGACGACCCGTGGCAGCACGGCTTCGGAGACCTGGACGGCGACACGTACGATCCCGCCCCGGCCTCCCGCCCCGCACCCGGCGACTACGTCTCGCCCCGTGACCTGGCCCCGCAGACACCCCCGCCCTGGCGAAACGGCGGCCGCACTTCGTACGACACCGGCCTCCCCGGCCGTCGCGGCCTGCCCGACCCGGCCTCCCGGGCGGTGGTCCTGGCCGCGGCCGACCCGGCGAACGCGTACGGCGCGGCCCTGCCCTGGCCCGAGCCACCGGCCGGCGCCGGCCACAAGCCGGGCCGCAAGGCGGGCTCCCTGGTGGTGCTGGTCGACGGCGAGCTGACGCTCTACGTGGAGCGCGGCGGCAAGACCCTGCTGGCCTGGTCCGCCGACCCCGACGCCGGCCCCACCGACGACCCCCGCCTGCGCACGGCCGCCGAGGCGCTGGCGGCGGCCGCCCGGGCGGGCTCGCTGGGCACGGTCACGGTGGAACGCGTCAACGGCACCCCGGCCCTGACCTCGCCTCTGGGCACCCTCCTGGAAGCCGCGGGATTCGTCGCGACCCCGCGCGGACTGAGGCTGCGCGCGTGAGCCGGGCGACGGCGGGACGCCGTGACCACGGCAGCCGCACGTCCCGCCCACCTCATGTCACCCTTGACCCATGCCCGAAGGAGACACGGTCTGGCAGACGGCGAGACGGCTGCACAGCGCCCTCGCCGGCCGGGTGCTGACCCGCAGCGACCTCCGCGTCCCCCGGTACGCCACCGCCGACCTCACCGGCCGCACCGTCCTGGACGTCACCCCGCGCGGCAAGCACCTCCTCACCCGCCTCGAGGGCGGCCTGACCCTGCACTCGCACCTGAAGATGGACGGCTCGTGGAAGGTGTACGCGCCGGGGCAGCGCTGGACCGGCGGCCCGGGCCACCAGATCCGCGCGATCCTCGGCAACGCCGACCGGACCGCCGTCGGCTACCGCCTCCCCGTCCTCGAACTCCTGCGCACCGCCGACGAGCCGCGGGTCGTCGGCCACCTCGGCCCCGACCTCCTGGGCCCCGACTGGGACCCGGAGCAGGCTTTGGCCAACCTCCTCAAGGATCCCGCCCGCCCCCTGGGTGAGGCCCTGCTCGACCAGCGCAATCTCGCCGGCATCGGCAACGTCTACAAGTGCGAGCTCTGCTTCCTGCTCGGCGTCACCCCGTGGCTCCCCGTCGGTGAGCTGCCCCCCGACCGGGCGGCCCAGCTGCCCGGACTCGCGAAGAGGCTCCTGGAGGCCAACCGCGACCGTGCCATCCGCAGTACGACGGGCCGCCGGGGACCGGACCTGTTCGTGTACGGCCGGGCACCCCGCCCGTGCCCGCGGTGCGGCACCTCGATCCGGGTGGCCGACCAGGGCGACGGCTCCCGCGAGCGCCCCACGTACTGGTGTCCCACCTGCCAGCCGGGCCCGGCACCGGTACCCCGGCACCGGGCCAGGTCCCGCTGACAGGGCGGGAGTACAGCTCAGGCGGCGAGCAGGGCGTCGATCTGGCCGACCGCCTGCTGCAGGCCCTCGGCCATGCCCATCTTCATCAGCCGCTCCATGTCCTCCCGCGACTCGAAGACCGAGCGCAGCTCCATCCGCGTACCGCCGTCGTGTGCGGTGAGCCGCACGCGTGCCGTGGTGGTGGGCATGGTGTCGTTCGGTTTGCCGTCCTGGTCGGCGAACCCGTCGACGAACTCCAGGGAGGTCGGCGGGTCGACGGCCGTGACCCGCCACCAGCCGCGGTACTTGTCGCCCTCGGGGCCGGTCATGTAGTAGCTGACCGCCCCTCCCGGCGTCAGGTCGTGCTCCTCCACGGTCGCCGGGTACGCCGGCGGGCCCCACCAGCGCTCCAGCTGACGCGGGTCGGCCCACAGCTGCCACACCCGCTCCACCGGTGCGGTGAAGTCGGCGACGAGCGTGAGCGTGAGATGGTCGAGGTCCTTGTCCACGCTGGTGACGGTCATCGGTCCTGTCCTTCCGTCGAGTCGTCCCGCTCGGGGCCGCTGTCCTGCGCGAGCAGGCGGGACATCCGCTCCACCCTTCCACGCCAGGCCGTCTCGAGCTCGTCGAGAACCTGCCGGGCCCGGTCCACGGCCCCCGGGTCTGTTCGCACGAGCTGCTCCCGCCCGCGTCGCTGCTTGGTGACCAGACCGGCCCGTTCCAGCACCGTGACGTGCTTCTGCACCGCGGCGAAACTCATCGGATAGGCCTCCGCCAGCCGTGACACCGACAGCTCGTCCCGCACGCAGCGGCGGAGTATGTCGCGCCGTGTGGCATCGGCCAGGGCGTGGAACAACCGGTCCGCGGCCTCGTCGGCCCCTCCATCTACAACCATTTGGTTGTACGTTAGCTCCGCGCCGGCCCGCTGTAAAGAGCAGCTGCCGCCTCCGGCCGGCGTCGCACCGGAAACCTCCGGGCGCCCACCACCGGAGCGGCACTCCACCGCTCTCCTGGAGGCGACACCGGCACCCATCGAACCCGCCGCACGCCCGGCCTCACGGCCGGAGCCGCGGCCTCCCCCGGCGGCCGCGCCCCCGCCCTCCGAGACCGCCCCGCCGGAACCACGACCGGCCGCCTCCCAGAGGACCGGCCCCCACGCTCCCACCCGAGTCGGCCTCCGCCGACCCACCCGAACCGCGCACCGCCGCTCCCCCCGAACCAGAACCGCCGCAGCCGACCCCGCCCGAACCGGCCGCCGCCCCTCCACCCCGCTCCCCAGGCGCCGCCCTGTCGGCCCCGACCGACCCGACGCCACCGCCACCAAAACCGGCACCGGCACCGGCACCGGCGGAAACCAACCCACCCGAACCGTCGTCACCCACCACCCCCACGGGGGCCGAGCCCGCCCGCCAGGCCTGCCGCCACCGTCCGGTGGCCACGGCCCCCGCCGCCCGCCGCTTCGGCATGCAGTGCACCGGCAGGAGGCTCAGCCCCCACCCCCCGGCGACGACCGCCCCCTCCAAGGCTCCGGCGTCCGGCGCCAGTGCGAGCCGCCACGCGGCCCACCACCACAGCACCACGACCCCGAGAACGGCCCCCCGACGCACCGTTCGCCCCACCATGGCCGTCCACCTCCAGGCGGACGCTATTCGGCCGCTGACCCCCTGGCACAGGGCGCACCGACGGCACACGGGCGCATCGCCCCCCACCGTCCGCCGCGCATCGGGGGCCGGCCGCCGCAGACCGGACACCACCCGGCGCAACCCGGCGGAACCCCTTGAAACCCCCCGAGGCCCCGCGGGCACGTCACCCGTTCTCGGCCTGGAACATCCAGTGATGCTTCTCCAGATCACCGGTGACGGCGATGAGGATGTCCTGGGTCACGGGATCGGCCTCCGCGGTCGCTCCGATCCGCTCGCGCATCCGTACGATCACCGCACCCAGGGCGTCCACGAGCGCCGACACCGCGGCCGTGTCGTCGACCCAGCCCTCGGGTGTCACACCGATACCGCTGCCGACGGCGACCGTCGCGGCGCGCCCGTCGGGTGGCACGCCCAGCGCCGCGGCCCGCTCCGCCACGGTGTCGGAGTGCGTCCGGGCGGAGGCCACGACCTCGTCGAGCTGGAGGTGCACGGAGCGGAAACGCGGCCCGACCACGTTCCAGTGGATCTGCTTGGCCACCAGGGCGAGGTCCACGAGGTCGACGAGCGCGCCCTGCAGCGCCTCGGACACCGTCTTCAGGCTGGCATCGGACAACGGGCTCTTCACGACGTACATCGCACCTCCGTCGGCTGCCCCCACCACGTCTCTCCACCATGACCGCACCACGCCACACCGGCAAACGCTCACAAAAGGGACGGATGGAGCATGCGAAAACCCCGGCGACGCCTCCCCGGATCTTCCCCGGAGAGGCCCGGCCGGGGCCTCATCACACTCGGTCGGCGGCTCGGCGCCTCGTACGGAGCACCCGCACCAGCGCGCGGAGGGCCTACGCGGCGACGACGTCCACCGCTTCGGCAGGCGCCTTGATGGTCACCCGCTCCGGCGGCACACCGGTCACCGACACGGAGCCCAGCATCGGACGAACCGGCGTGGGAACAGGCTCGCTGGGGGTGGCCGCAGCAGACTGGGCCAGCTCGGCGAGGGCGAGCTCGTCGCTCACTTCCCGCATGAGCTCGGACATCCGTACGTCCAGCGCGTCGCAGATGGCGGCGAGCAGCTCGGAGGAAGCCTCCTTCTGCCCCCGCTCCACCTCGGAGAGATAGCCGAGTGAGACTCGGGCGGACGAGGAGACTTCGCGCAGAGTACGGCCCTGGCGCTGGCGCTGCCGACGCAGCACGTCACCCAGCAGGCGACGGAGCAGAATCATCGGTGGCTCCCTCCTCGGACCGCGTAGCCGCATCCTTCTCGCCCCACCGTACCGCCTTGCGCCGCGGCCGTGCGGGGAGCGATGTCGTGTTCACTCAGGGCTGCAAACATCAAAACCCCCCGTTCCGTTCCGTATCCTGTGCCCGCTCATTCCCGGTCTGTTCGCCCGCAAGCTCCTTCAGCAGGAGTGCGAGTACGCTCCGTACACTCTCTCTACGAATTTCCGCGCGGTCGCCGTTCAACCGCAGGGACGCCACTTTTCCGCCGGCGGCGGAACCGGACCCCGGCCCGAAGGGCCCGTCCACGGCGACGAAAACCGTCCCGACGGGCTGCCCGTCCTGGGGGTCGGGGCCGGCCACGCCGGTGGTCGCGATGCCCCAGTCGGCACCGAGCGCCTTGCGGACACCCACCGCCATCTGGGCCGCGACCTGCGGATCCACCGCGCCCTGTGCCGCCAGCAGGGTGGCGTCCACACCGAGCAGTCCGGCTTTCAGTTCGGTGGCGTAGGCGGTCACCGAGCCCCGGAAGGCCTTCGAGGCCCCGGGGACCGATGTGATCTCCGCCGCAACGAGGCCACCGGTCAACGACTCGGCGACGGCGAGCGTCTCGCCCTTCACCGTCAGTAGTCGCACCACGTCGGTGGCCGTGGAACTCACGCTTCCTTCTCCTCCAACGCCGCCTTGCGCTCGGCGATTCCCCGCCTGCGCAGCACAATGGCTTGTCTCACATAGTCGAGTCCGGTCACGACGGTCAAAACGACCGCCACCGCCATCACCCAGAACCTCAGGGTCGCCAGCCATCCCGTCAGCGCCAGCACGTACATGCCGACGGCCACGCCCTGGGTGAGGGTCTTGAGCTTGCCTCCCCGGCTGGCGGGGATGACGCCGTAGCGAATGACGAGAAAACGCAGCAGGGTGATGCCGAGTTCCCGTCCGAGGATCACGCCGGTGACCCACCACGGCAGGTCGCCCAGGGCCGACAGACAGATCAGTGCCGCTCCCATGATGGCCTTGTCGGCGATGGGATCGGCGATTTTCCCGAAGTCGGTGACGAGGTTGTAGGCGCGCGCCAGATGACCGTCGAACAGGTCGGTGATCATGGCGATGGCGAAGGCCGCCCAGGCGAGCGACCGCCACGCGGGGTCGTGCCCGCCGTCGGCCAGCATCAGTGCCACGAAACCCGGCACGAGGATCAGCCGGAGAACGGTCAGCAGATTGGCGACATTCCACACGCTGGCCTGGTTCACGGCGGCGGCCGCCAGCTTTCCGCCCCGGGCGGGCTTCACACCGCTGCCCGCCCCGGCGCCACCCCCGGAGGCCTCCTCCGCGCCGGAAGCCGCGTCCCCCTCGCCGCCCGGCACGCCGTCACCGCCCGTCGCGGAAGCCCGCCCGGCCGAAGAGATCCCCTCCTCAGCCGAAGCAGCACCCCCACCCGCAGGAGCACCAGCGGACCCGGCCCCGTCACCCGGCAAAGCCCCCGTGACACCAGACGCAGCAGCACCACCACCGCCCGACGGCACACCATCGCCCGCGGGAGCATCCCCGCCCGGCAGGGCCCCGCCAGCCGCAGGACCAGCGCCCGAGGCAGCCTCGCCGCCCACCGCGGCACCACCACCCCCGTCCGCCAGAGCCCCGGCACCAAGGGAGGCACCTCCACCCGACGCAGCACCCGACCCGGCACGGTCACTCACCCCGAAGGTCCCGGCCCCGCCGCCCACCGCGGCACCACCAGCCGCAGCGCCCCCGTCCGGCAGAGCCCCCGCCCCGTGGAAGGAACCTCCACCCGACGCAGCACCCTCACCCGGCACGGCAGCACCCGACACCGCACGGTCACTCACCCCGAACGTCCCGGACCCGCCTGCCGTCACGGCCCCGGGCAGGGCCACCCCGCCCGCCGCCGCACGATCCCCCGTGCCGCCGCCCGAGGCGGACCCCGCAATGCCCGGGCCGAACCCCGCCGAGCTCGCCACGGCCCTGCGCGCGCCGGAGGAGCCTCCCGCCGCCGATGCCGGTACACCGGTCATCTGCCCGCCTCCTCACTACACGCGAGCGAGCCCGTGAGCGGCTCGGCCACCAGGTCGACACCTTCCGTACCGACCACCTTCGCCTCGACCATACGGCCGACGCTCAGGCCCTCGCCGCTCGTGAGCAGCACCTGGCCGTCCGTCTCGGGCGCCTGGTGCGCGGCACGGCCGTGGACGCCCTCCTCCTCGTCCACGGACTCCACGAGCACGTGCACGGTCTCCCCGACACGCTCCTCGGCGCGCTGCGAGACCAGTTCCTCGGCCAGCCGGGAGACCCGGGCCAGCCGCTCGGCGACGACGTCCTCGTCCAGCTTGTTGTCGTAGGTGGCGGCCTCGGTGCCCTCCTCGTCGGAGTAGCCGAAGACGCCGATCGCATCGAGCCGCGCGTGGTTCAGGAACCGCTCCAGCTCGGCGAGGTCGGCCTCGGACTCGCCGGGGAAGCCGACGATGAAGTTGGAGCGCACACCCGCCTCGGGCGCCTTGCTCCGGATGGTGTCGAGCAGCTCAAGGAAGCGGTCGGTGTCACCGAAGCGCCGCATGGCGCGCAGCACGTCCGGCGCGGAGTGCTGGAAGGACAGGTCGAAGTACGGGGCGACCTTCGGGGTCGAGGTCAGCACGTCGATCAGGCCCGGACGCATCTCGGCGGGCTGAAGGTAGCTGACCCGCACGCGCTCGATGCCGTCGATGCCGGCGAGCTCGGGCAGCAGCGCCTCGAGCAGGCGGATGTCGCCGAGGTCCTTGCCGTAGGAGGTGTTGTTCTCGGAGACCAGCATGATCTCCTTGACGCCCTGCTCGGCCAGCCAGCGCGTCTCGTTCAGCACGTCGCTCGGGCGGCGGGAGATGAAGGAGCCGCGGAAGGACGGGATGGCGCAGAAGGAGCACCGCCGGTCGCAGCCGGAGGCGAGCTTCACCGAGGCGACCGGCGAGCCGTCCAGCCGGCGCCGCAGGGGCGCACGGGGGCCCGAGGCCGGAGCGACACCCTCCGGCAGGTCGGCCGGGGCGCCGTGCCCGGGCAGGGCCACGTCCGAGGCCGACTGCCGTTCGACGGGGCTGATCGGCAGCAGCTTGCGCCGGTCGCGCGGGGTGTGCGCGGCGTGCACACCCCCGCTGAGGATGGTCTGGAGCCGGTCGGAGATGTCGGCGTAGTCGTCGAAGCCGAGCACGCCGTCGGCCTCGGGAAGGGCCTCGGCGAGTTCCTTGCCGTACCGCTCGGCCATGCAGCCCACCGCCACGACGGCCTGGGTTCTCCCGTGGCCCTTGAGATCGTTGGCCTCAAGGAGGGCGTCGACGGAGTCCTTCTTGGCGGCCTCGACGAAGCCACAGGTGTTGACGACGGCGACGTCCGCGTCCGCGGCGTCCTCCACGAGCTGCCAGCCGTCCGCCTCCAAACGGCCTGCGAGCTCCTCCGAGTCCACCTCGTTACGGGCGCAGCCAAGGGTGACCAGTGCGACGGTACGGCGTTCAGGCATGGGCTCAAGACTACTTCGTCCCGCTGACAGCCCATGCCGACGGGGTTGGCCGAGCTTGGCCAACCCCGTACCCCTGCAACCCTTCCGGTCCGTTATCCGGCCTCGGGGTCACCCTTCGTGTAGGTCAGGCGCTCCACGGAGCCGGGCTGGAAGTCGTCCTCGATCTTCTTGCCGTTCACGTACAGGTCGATCGCGCCGGCGTCGCCGAGGACCAGGTGGACCTTGGAGCTGTCCTGGAAGACCTTGGAGTCGCCCTGCTTGAGGAACCCGTCGAACAGCATGCGGCCGTTGTGGTCCTTGGCGGAGATCCAGCTGCGGCCGTCGGCGGCGCGCACCTGGACCGTCACCTTGTCCTGCGGCGCCGCCGCGATCGCGCTGTCGGACGGCTCCGGCTTGGGGTCGGCGGTCTTCTTGGACTTGGGGGTGGGCGAGGCCGGTTCGCTGGTGGAGGGCACCGAGCCGTCGGCAACGGTTCCGGCGCCGCCCTCGTCACCGCCGCTGAACAGCGTGAACCCGACGAACCCGACCACGGCGACGATCGCGGCGACCATGGCCGCGGTCCAGTTGGGCCCGCGCCGCTCGGGACGGATGCGTTCCGCCTCGAACAGGGGTGCCGCGGGGGTCGGTGCCGGACGCCCGCCGTGCTCGGCGTCGTACTGGGCGAGCAGCGGGGCGGGGTCGAGGTGGACGGCCTTGGCGAGGGTCCGGATGTGCCCGCGGGCGTACACGTCGCCGCCACAGGGCGCGAAGTCGTCGGCCTCGATGGCGTGCACGATGGCGATGCGGACCCGGGTGGCGCTACTGACGTCGTCGACGGTCAACCCCGCGTCGATGCGCGCCCGTTTGAGCGCACGGCCGATGGAGGGGCGGGCTTCCTCGGACACGTCTTCGAAGGGACGCTCGTCTTCAGGGGAGTTGCCGATGGACACGGGGGCGCCTTTCGAGCTGTAGCCGCCTGTGCTGGGAGTTCAGTCTAGGGGGGGTGCAAAAGGGTGGGGCAACCGGGCGGTCGGACTTTGTACGCCATCGGGATGGCCCGGCATCCCGATGGTGGGGCACCTGCTTGTCGCTTCCCTCAACTTGACGTACGGCGAGGGGAAACGGTTGCTCAATGGTCCCTCACGGGTGAGTCACGAAGTGAACACCCGGCCCTGCGGTTCCCCGCCCCGCGAGCGACCACCGTGCCGTGCCGTCTCCCTACCCTTCAGACTCCCCCCGGATCATGGCGAGCACGCCCTCCAGCTCGTCAGGCTTCACAAGAACGTCACGAGCCTTCGAGCCCTCGCTCGGCCCGACGATGTTCCGCGACTCCATCAGGTCCATCAGCCGCCCGGCCTTGGCGAAGCCGACGCGCAGCTTGCGCTGGAGCATGGACGTCGACCCGAACTGCGTGGAGACGACCAGCTCGGCCGCCTGGCACAGCAGGTCGAGGTCGTCGCCGATGTCCTCGTCGATCTCCTTCTTCTGCTTGGACCCCACGACGACGTCGTCCCGGAAGACGGGCGCCATCTGGTCCTTGCAGTGCCGGACGACGGCCGCGACCTCCTCCTCGGTCACGAAGGCGCCCTGCATACGGATCGGCTTGCTCGCCCCCATCGGCAGGAACAGCCCGTCGCCCTTGCCGATCAGCTTCTCGGCGCCCGGCTGGTCCAGGATGACGCGCGAGTCGGCGAGCGAGGAGGTGGCGAACGCGAGCCGGGAGGGCACGTTCGCCTTGATCAGGCCGGTCACGACGTCCACCGACGGCCGCTGGGTGGCGAGCACCAGGTGGATGCCGGCCGCCCGAGCGAGCTGGGTGATCCGCACGATCGCGTCCTCGACGTCCCGCGGCGCCACCATCATCAGGTCGGCGAGCTCGTCGACGATGACCAGCAGGTACGGGTACGGCTGGAGCTCCCGTTCGCTGCCCTCCTGCGCCTTCACCTTGCCGGCCCGCACGGCCTCGTTGAAGTCGTCGATGTGCCGGAACCCGTACGCCGCGAGATCGTCGTAGCGCAGGTCCATCTCGCGTACGACCCACTGGAGCGCCTCGGCGGCCCGCTTCGGGTTGGTGATGATCGGCGTGATCAGGTGCGGGATGCCCTCGTACGCGGTGAGCTCGACGCGCTTGGGGTCGACCAGGACCATGCGGACGTCCTCCGGGGTCGCCCGCATCATGATCGACGTGATCAGGCAGTTGATGCAGGACGACTTTCCGGACCCCGTCGCACCGGCGACCAGGATGTGCGGCATCTTCGCGATGTTCGCCATCACATAGCCGCCCTCGACGTCCTTGCCGAGCGCCACCAGCATCGGGTGGTCGTCCTCGGCCGCGGCCGCGAGGCGCAGCACGTCGCCGAGGTTGACCATCTCCCGGTCGGTGTTCGGGATCTCGATGCCGACCGCGGACTTCCCGGGGATCGGGCTGATGATCCGCACGTCCGGGCTGGCGACGGCGTACGCGATGTTCTTGGTCAGCGCGGTGATCCGCTCGACCTTCACGGCGGGCCCGAGCTCGACCTCGTAGCGCGTGACCGTCGGGCCACGGGTGAAGCCGGTGACGCGGGCGTCGACCTTGAACTCGGTGAAGACGGTGGTGAGCGCCTCCACTATGGCGTCGTTGGCGGCGCTGCGCGCCTTGCCCGGGCCGCCGCGCTCGAGCAGGTCGAGGGAGGGCAGGGCGTAGGTGATGTCACCGGAGAGCTGCAACTGCTCCGCGCGCGCGGGAAGGTCGCGCGGCTCGGCGGGCGGCGGGGCCTTGGTGAGGTCCGGGACGGACGGCTTGGTCCTCTCCTGCCGCGTCTTCTCCGGCTGGGCCTGCTCCGGCTGGGTCCGGGCGGCCGGGACGGGCGTCGGCGTGGTGGGCTCCCGGTCCCCGGCGCGTACGCCCTGGGTGAGGTCGGCGACGATCGGCGACGGCGGCATCCCGTGCATCACGGCACCGTCGAGCGCGGCGGCGGCCGCCGCGGCGACGTCCACCGCGTCCATCGGCCGCTCCATGTCGGGCTGCGGCACGGCGGACCGCCGGGGCCGTCCGCGGCGCCGCGCGAGGGCCTCCTGCTCCGCGTCGCCCGGGCCGTCCGGCTCGTACGCCTCCGGCCCGCCACGGCGCCGGCGGGGGCGCGCGGGCAGCGCCTCACGCCACTGCTCCTCGTACCGCTCGTCGTCCTCGGCGTACGCGTCCGCCTCCGGGTCGTGGACGATCCCGAGCCGCACCCCGAGCAGCCGCAGCCGCTGCGGGATGGCGTTGACCGGCGTGGCCGTGACGACGAGCAGCCCGAACACGGTGAGCAGCACCAGCAGCGGCACGGCCAGGACGTCGGTCATGGTGTACGACAGCGGTGTGGCCGCCGCCCAGCCGATCAGTCCGCCCGCGTCCCGTATGCCCTGCATCCCGGCGCTGCGCGCGGGCGAGCCGCACGCGATGTGCACCTGGCCGAGCACCCCGATGACCAGCGCGGACAGCCCGATGACGATGCGGCCGTTGGCCTCGGGCTGCTCCGGGTGCCGCATGAACCGGACGGCGATGACGGCGAGCAGGATCGGCGCCAGCAGGTCGAGCCGGCCGAAGGCGCCGGTCACCAGGATCTCGACGAGGTCGCCGACGGGCCCCTTCAGGTCGGCCCAGGTGCCCGCCGCCACGATCAGCGCGAGGGCGAGCAGCAGCAGAGCGACCCCGTCCTTGCGGTGCGCCGGGTCCAGGTTCCTGGCCCCCTGCCCCACCCCGCGGAACACGGCCCCGACGGCGTGCGCCAGCCCGAGCCACAGCGCGCGCACGAGCCGGTACACGCCCCCGGTCGGGCTCGGCGCCGGTCTCGGGGCGGGCTTGCGCGCCGCGGCCTTCTTGGCGGGGGCCTTCTTCGCGGGGGCTTTCCGGGCAGCGGCCTTCTTCGCCGGAGCCTTCGCCGAAGCGGCCGCCTTCTTCGCGGGCGGCTTCTTGGCTGCGGAGGGACGTGAGGCCATAGGTGTGAGATTACCGGGGGAGACCACAGCCGACACGTGTGCCCGGGGGTTCACCCGTTCGTGTCGTTCGTACACGCACCGGAAACTGACACCGGATCACGAGACGCCGTCATGGGCAACCCACCGCACGCGGGATCCGTCCCAGCGGCGGCTCAGCTCTGCGACGACACCGAGTTCGTGCTGCCCGTCCCCGGCTCCAGCGCGTCCAGCGCCCGCCGCAGACCGGTCAGCTTCCGCTCCAGGTGCGCCGCCGTGGCGACGGCGGCCGCGTCCGTCGACTCGTCGTTCAGCTGCTTGGTCAGCGCCTCGGCCTGCTCCTCGACCGCCGCGAGCCGCGCGGACAGCTCGGCGAGCAGTCCCGCCGACTCCTTGGCCTCGCCGCCGGCGTTCTTGCCGCCGCCCTCCAGCTGGAGCCGCAGCAGGGCCGCCTGCTCCCTGAGCTGGCAGTTCTTCATGTACAGCTCGACGAAGACGGAGACCTTCGCGCGCAGCACCCACGGGTCGAACGGCTTGGAGATGTAGTCCACCGCACCCGCCGCGTACCCGCGGAAGGTGTGGTGCGGCCCGTGGTTGATCGCGGTGAGGAAGATGATCGGGATGTCCCGGGTCCGCTCCCGCCGCTTGATGTGCGCCGCGGTCTCGAAGCCGTCCATGCCCGGCATCTGGACATCCAGCAGGATGACCGCGAAGTCGTCCGTGAGCAGTGCTTTGAGCGCTTCCTCCCCGGACGATGCCCGCACCAGCGTCTGATCGAGCGCAGAGAGGATCGCCTCCAGCGCCAGCAGATTCTCCGGCCGGTCATCGACCAGGAGGATCTTGGCCTTCTGCACCATGGCCCGCCCTCCTCGCCCCGGCTTGGGGCCTCCCCTGTCCGCAGGACCTGGGGAAGCACCGGTGGGTGCCGCCCCAGGGGACGACTCCCTTGCGCCGCCCGTCCTTGTGCCGGTCATCGTAGCCGCACCCCGCCCGTCGCCACACCCTGTCACCGCGATGTCACTGTGCACGTAGCAGAAACGCAGCAGGAGACCAGAAGGTTCCCCGAATCCCGTACTTCTACACGACCTCGCGCACCGCGTGTCAGCGACTTCGCGTGCACACCGAACCTTCCCGCCACACTCGCGCGACCGCCGTATGTTCCCCTCATTCTCCCCGCATCCACTGCTCCATCACCGTCAGCAGGTGGTCGGGGTCGACCGGCTTGGTCACGTAGTCGGAGGCACCGGACTCGATCGCCTTCTCCCGGTCGCCCTTCATCGCCTTCGCGGTGAGCGCGATGATCGGCAGCCCGGCGAACTGCGGCATCCTGCGGATCGCCGTGGTCGTCGCGTACCCGTCCATCTCGGGCATCATGATGTCCATCAGCACGACCGCCACGTCGTCGTGCTGCTCCAGCACCTCGATGCCCTCACGGCCGTTCTCGGCGTACAGCACGGACAGCCCGTGCTGCTCCAGCACGCTGGTCAGCGCGAACACGTTGCGGATGTCGTCGTCGACGATGAGCACCTTCTGCCCGCCGAACCGGATGCCCCGGTGCGCCTGCGGCGCCTGCTCCTGCTCCGCCGGCGACCACTGCCCGTCCTGCTGCTGCGCCGAACGCTGCTCGAGCTCGGGCCTGGTCCGGCGACGGCGCCGGAACAGAGCGGCCGGCCCGTTCTGCGTCTCGCGGTACGACTTCACCTCGGCCGGCGTCTCGATCTCCACGTCGGACAGCTCCGACGAGGAGGCGACCAGCTCACCGGCCTCCAGGGCGGGCATGGGCTGCTGGTAGCCCTGCGGCGGCAGCTCGCTCGGGTGCAGCGGCAGGTACAGCGTGAACGTCGAACCGCGGCCCGGTTCGCTCTGCGCGTGGATCTCACCGCCGAGCAGCTGGGCGATCTCCCGGGAGATCGACAGCCCGAGGCCCGTACCGCCGTACTTGCGGCTGGTCGTGCCGTCGGCCTGCTTGAACGCCTCGAAGATCACCCGCATCTTGCTGGCCGCGATACCGATGCCGGTGTCGGTCACCGAGAACGCGATCAGATCCGCGTCCGGGTCGGTCAGCGAACCGGCCTCCAGCAGCTGCTCCCGGATGTGCTGCGGCACGTCGTCCCGAGCGGGCCGGATCACCAGCTCGACCGAGCCGGAGTCGGTGAACTTCACCGCGTTCGACAGCAGGTTGCGCAGCACCTGCAGCAGCCGCTGCTCGTCGGTGTGCAGGGTGGCGGGCAGCTCCGGCGACACCCGTACGGACAGGTCCAGGCCCTTCTCCGCGGTCAGCGGCCGGAAGGTGGCCTCCACGTAGTCCACGAGCTGCACGAGCGCGATACGCGTCGGGGAGACGTCCATCTTGCCCGCCTCGACCTTCGACAGGTCGAGGATGTCGTTGATCAGCTGGAGCAGGTCGGAGCCTGCGCCGTGGATGGTCTCGGCGAACTCCACCTGCTTCGGGGAGAGGTTCCCCTCCGCGTTGTCGGCGAGCAGCTTGGCGAGGATCAGCAGCGAGTTGAGCGGCGTGCGCAGCTCGTGCGACATGTTCGCCAGGAACTCGCTCTTGTAGCGCATGGAGACCGCGAGCTGCTCGGCGCGCTCCTCCAGGACCTGCCGCGCCTCCTCGATCTCGGTGTTCTTCACCTCGATGTCGCGGTTCTGCTGGGCCAGCAGCTCGGCCTTCTCCTCCAGTTCGGCGTTGGACGCCTGCAGGGCCTTCTGCCGCTGCTCCAACTCGGCCGACCGCTCCCGCAGTTGCTCGGTCAGCTCCTGGGACTGCTTCAGCAGCTGCTCGGTCTTGGTGTTGACGGAGATGGTGTTGACGCTGGTCGCGATCATCTCCGCGATCTGGTTGAGGAAGTCCTTCTGGATCTGCGTGAATGGCGTGAAGGAGGCCAGCTCGATCACCCCGAGCACCTTGCCCTCGAACAGCACCGGCAGCACGATCACCTGCGCGGGCGGCGCCTCGCCGAGCCCCGAGGAGATCTTCAGGTAGCCGGTGGGCGCGTTCTCCACCAGGATCGTGCGCTTCTCCTTGGCCGCCGTGCCGACCAGCGCCTCACCGGGCCGGAACGACGTGGGCATCGAGCCCATCGAGTAGCCGTACGACCCGAGCATGCGCAGCTCGTAGTCCTCGTCGCCGTCGGGTGCGTCCTTGCCCTCGACCAGCGGCATCGCCAGGAAGAACGCGCCGTGCTGCGCGGAGACCACCGGGGTCAGCTCGCTCATGATCAGCGAGGCGACGTCCTCCAGGTCGCGGCGGCCCTGCATCAGCGCCGAGATGCGCGCCAGGTTGCCCTTGAGCCAGTCCTGCTCCTTGTTGGCGATGGTGGTGTCGCGCAGGTTGGCGATCATCTTGTTGATGTAGTCCTGCAGCTCCTGGATCTCGCCGGACGCGTCGACGTCGATCTTCAGGTTCAGGTCGCCCCGGGTCACCGCGGTCGCCACGCGCGCGATGGCCCGCACCTGCCGGGTCAGGTTCCCGGCCATCTCGTTCACCGACTCGGTCAGGTCCCGCCAGGTGCCGTCGACGTCGCGCACGCGTGCCTGGCCGCCGAGCTGGCCCTCCGTGCCCACCTCACGGGCGACCCGGGTGACCTCCTCCGCGAAGCTCGACAGCTGGTCGACCATCGTGTTGATGGTCGTCTTCAGCTCGAGGATCTCCCCGCGCGCGTCGATGTCGATCTTCTTGGTCAGGTCGCCCTTGGCGATGGCCGTCGTCACCATGGCGATGTTGCGGACCTGGCCGGTCAGGTTGGACGCCATCTGGTTCACGGACTCGGTCAGGTCCTTCCACGTTCCGGCCACACCCGGCACGTGCGCCTGGCCGCCCAGGATGCCGTCCGTGCCCACCTCACGGGCCACCTTGGTGACCTGCTCGGCGAACGAACTCAGCGTCTTCACCATCGTGTTGATGGTGTCGGCGAGCTGCGCCACCTCACCGCGCGCCTCGATGGTGACCTGGCGGGTCAGGTCACCGTTGGCGACCGCCGCCGAGACCTGGGAGATGTTGCGCACCTGCATGGTCAGGTTCTTGGCCATGAGGTTGACGTTGTCGCTCAGGTCCTTCCAGATGCCCGTGACCCCGGGCACGTGCGCCTGGCCGCCCAGGATGCCCTCGGTGCCCACCTCACGGGCCACCCGGGTCACCTGCTCGGCGAAGCTCGACAGCTGGTCGACCATCGTGTTGACGGTCGTCACCAGCTCCAGGATCTCGCCCTTGGCGTCGACGGTGATCTTCTTCGACAGGTCGCCCTTGGCCACCGCCGTCGTCACCTCGGCGATGTTCCGCACCTGCATGGTGAGGTTGTTCGCCATGCCGTTCACGGACTGCGTGAGGTCCTTCCAGGTGCCGGAGACGCCCTGCACCTCGGCCTGGCCGCCCAGGATTCCCTCCGTGCCCACCTCGCGGGCCACCCGCGTGACCTCCTGGGCGAAGGAGGAGAGCTGGTCCACCATCGTGTTCAGGGTGTTCTTCAGCTCCAGGATCTCGCCGCGCGCGTCCACGGTGATCTTCTGGGACAGGTCACCCCGGGCCACCGCGGTCGCCACCTGCGCGATGTTGCGCACCTGGGCGGTGAGATTGCCGGCCATGCCGTTCACGGAGTCGGTCAGGTCGCGCCACACACCGGCAACGCCGGGCACCTGCGCCTGACCGCCCAGTCGGCCCTCGGTGCCCACCTCGCGGGCCACCCGGGTCACCTGCTCGGCGAAGCTCGACAGCTGGTCGACCATCGTGTTGATGGTGTTCTTCAGCTCCAGGATCTCGCCGCGCGCGTCGACGTCGATCTTCTGCGAGAGGTCACCCCGGGCGACGGCCGTCGTCACCTGCGCGATGTTGCGCACCTGGGAGGTGAGGTTCCCGGCCATCGAGTTGACGGAGTCGGTGAGCTCCTTCCAGGTGCCCGACACGCCGTCCACCCGGGCCTGACCGCCCAGCCGGCCCTCCGTGCCCACGTCCCGGGCCATCCGCGTCACCTGGTCGGCGAAGCTCGACAGCTGGTCGACCATGGTGTTCACGGTGTTCTTCAGCTGGAGCATCTCGCCGGAGACGTCGACGGTCACCTTCTGCGACAGGTCACCGTTGGCCACGGCCGTCGTCACCTGGGCGATGTTGCGCACCTGCCCGGTGAGGTTCCGGAACGCCGTGTTGACGGAGTCGGTGAGGTCCTTCCACGTCCCGGCAGCGCCCGGCACCTGGGCCTGACCGCCCAGCTCACCCTCGACACCGATCTCCCGGGCCACGCGCGTGACCTCGGCGCCGAAGGCCGACAGCTGGTCCACCATCGTGTTGACGGTGTTCTTCAGCTCCAGCATCTCGCCGGCCACGTCCACGGTGACCTTCTGCGACAGATCACCGTTGGCCACGGCCGTCGTCACGGCGGCGATGTCCCGCACCTGAGTGGTCAGGTTCCGGAAGACGGTGTTGACGGAGTCGGTGAGATCCTTCCACGTCCCGGCCGCGCCCGGCACGTTCGCCTGGCCGCCCAGCCGCCCCTCGGCACCGACCTCGTTCGCCACGCGCGTGACCTCGTCGGCGAAGATCCGCAGCGTCTCGGTCATCTGGTTGATCGTGTCGGCCAGCTGCGCGACCTCGCCGCGCGCCGGGACGGTCACCTTCCGCGACAGGTCACCGTTGGCGACGGCGGTCGTCACCTCGGAGATGCCGCGCACCTGGGCGGTGAGGTTGCCCGCCATGGTGTTGACGGAGTCGGTGAGCTCCTTCCACACCCCGTCGACCCCGGGCACCCGCGCCTGGCCGCCCAGGATGCCCTCGGTGCCCACCTCCCGCGCGACCCGCGTCACCTCGGAGGAGAACGCCGACAGCTGGTCCACCATCGTGTTGACGGTGTTCTTCAGCTCCAGCATCTCGCCGGCGACGTGCACGGTGACCTTGCGCGACAGATCACCCTTGGCGACCGCCGTCGTCACCAGCGCGATGTCACGCACCTGGGCCGTCAGCCGGTACGCCATCGTGTTGACCGACTCGGTGAGGTCCTTCCAGGAACCGGACATGCCCCGCACCCGGGCCTGCCCGCCCAGCTTGCCCTCGGTGCCCACCTCGCTGGCCACGCGCGTGACCTCGTCGGTGAACGTCGACAACTGGTCGACCAGGTTGTTCACGGTCCGGGCGACCTTGAGGAACTCGCCGCGCAGCGGGTGCCCGGTGCCGTCCGGCCCGTGTGTACGCAGCTCCATCCGCGGCGACAGATCGCCCTCGGCCACCGCCGACAGCACCCGGCTGACCTCGGACACGGGCCGTACGAGGTCGTCCACCAGCGCGTTGGAGTTCTCGATCGCGGTCGCCCAGGAGCCCTCGCAGGCGCCCGTCTCCAGCCGCTCGGTGAGCTTGCCCTCACGGCCCACCATGCGGCGCACCCGCGACAGCTCACCGGTCAGGTGCAGATTGCGGTCGGCGACCTCGTTGAAGACCGCCGCGATCTCCGACATCACACCGTCGCCGGACACCGTCAGCCGCTTGCGGAAGTTGCCGTCCCGCATGGAGACGAGAGCGGCCAGCAGTCGGTTCAGCGCCGCGGTGTCCACCTCGGTGACGCCGTTGCGCGCCCTGCCCTGGTTGCTCGGGGACTGTCCGCCCTTCGCGCGCGTCCTCGTGCCACGCGTCGCTGCGCCAGACTCCACTGTGTCCCTCCCGCAGGGGTCGACCATCACTGCTGTGTCCGGGTACTGCCGCTCGGCGTACCGTTTACTGCTGCGTATTCCTGCTTACTACTGTGCTCTCGCGGCCCGCACACCAGGCTCCGCCAGGGCTGCTGCCCGGCATGCGGGCATGTCACTCAGCCTGCCCGTACCTTCACGAGAAGCTTGCCCAGTGTTTCACCCCGGCCGAACCAGGCCATAACAGTTCGGCAGCTTCGCACATCGTCCGCACACCCTCCGGACGGAAACACTGCAGACCGGCATCCGCGGGGCCCGCGAAGGTAAGTAACCTTGCATCCGGCTGTCCAGCCAACGCCGGTCCGTCCGGCCTGGGCGGTGGCACGGGAACGAGCGGGCATCGGAGGGGCGGCCGCACACATGACCACCGGACTGATCCCGGGGGACCAGCCCCCGGACCCCCGGCCGACGGCAGAGCGGATGCCGCAGCAGCGGCACGAGCCGGCCGGCCAGGAAGCCCAGCCCATCGAGAACCGGTCGAGGAGTTCTGTGATCACCGCGCGCGCGGCCGCCAGCTTCGAGCCCGTCGGGCGATCGGTCGCGAGCGCCCGCTCCTTCGTCCGGGACACCCTCCAGGGCTGGGGCTTCGCCGACATCGTCGACGACGCCGTGGTCCTCACCAGCGAACTGGTGACCAACGCCGTGGTGCACGCCGGCACCTCCGCCGACGTGCTGTGCCTGCGCAGCGACGACGGCGTCCGGATCGAAGTGGCCGACCGGTACCCGGAGCGGGAGGTGCCGCTCCAGGCCTCGGCCGTCACCATGGGCAGCCCCGACCGCGAGGGCGGCCGCGGCCTCCAGCTGTGCGCGGCGCTGGCCGGCCGCTGGGGCGTGGAGTACACCCCCACCCACAAGACCGTCTGGTTCCAACTCGATCTCCCCGAGCGTCCGGTGGGCACCCGCGCGGCCGGACCCGCCCTCCCCGCCGACCTGCTGCCGCTCGCCGACGGCCGGGTCCGCGTCGCCGTCATCCAGATCGACCGGGCGGGCAGCATCACCGCCTGGAACGAGGACGCGGAGGAGCTGTTCGGCTACCCGGCCGACCAGGTCACCGGCAAGCCGCTCACCGACTTCGCCGCCTGGCCCCACACCCCGGGCACCGGCACGGGCATCGCCGAGGCCCTGCAGCTCTCCCGCTGGGAAGGCAGTTACGGCATCCGCGGCGCCAACGGCCGCGTGACCCCCGTGTACGCCTCCCACCTGCGGGTCCGCGACACCGGCGGCGAGCCGTCAACCGTCTGCCTCCTCGTGAGGGACCACGAACGGGCCGTTCTCCAGACGCCCTCACGCGTCCCCGCCTCCGACTCGGCCTCCTCCTCCGAGGGCCAGAGCGCCGACCCCTTCGAGGTGTTCATCGGCTCCCCCGCCCCCGACGACCTGGACGGCCTCCTGCAGCGCACGGTGGAGCGCGCCCGCGACATGCTCGACGGCGACTCGGCGTTCCTGCTGCTGGCCACCGACGACGAGACGGAACTGGAGGTACGCGCCTCCACCGGGCTGCCCTCCGCCCGCCAGCGCTTCGCCCGGGTCCCCGTCGAGGCCGGCCCCGGCCGCTACGGCTCGGCCCGCATGCCGGCCGTCCACGACGACCTGGCGGCCGTCCCCGGCGCCGTGCCGCTCCTCAACGGCACCGGCATGCGCTCGGTCGTCACCGTCCCCCTCAAGGTGGAGGGCCGCCTCACCGGCTCCCTCGGCGTCGCCGCGGAGGCCCCCGGCCGCTACTCCAACGAGGAGGCCCTGCGCCTGCAGTTCGCCGCCGACCGCATCGCCCTGGCCGTCGAGTCGGCCCGCCTCGGCGAACTGGAACGCCTGCGCCGCGGCTCCCTCAGCTTCCTGGTGGAAGCCTCCGACCTGCTGGCCGGCACCCTGGACCGCGACCAGACCCTGGCGCTGATGGCGCAGATGACGGTCCCGACCCTGGCCACCTGGTGCGCCGTCTACACCATCGCCGACCAGGCCTCCGAGCCGTACCTGTCGTACGTCCTGCACGAGGACGAGGAGCTCATCGACGGCATCAAGTCCCTGCTGTCGAAGATCCCCCCGCCCGACCCGGTACCCACTCCCGGCGCCCGCGTCTGGACCGCCCCCGGCGAGGTGGCCCACCAGGCCGCCCTGCGCAGCTCCATGCGCAGCCTCGGCCTGAGCGGCGGCTCGGCCCAGCAGGTCACGACGGGCATCGGCCCGACGCTGGCCACCGCCTCCGCGGTCGGCGGCGAGACGGTCGTGCTGCCCCTGGTCGCCCGCAACCGCGTCATCGGCATGCTCACGCTCGGCAAACCCACCGACGAGCACTTCCGCCAGGAGATCCTGGAACTCGCCGAGGACCTGTCCCGCCGGGCCGCCCTGGCCCTGGACAACGCCCGCCTGTACTCCGAGCGCACGGCCATCAGCCAGTCGCTCCAGCGCAGCCTCCTGCCGCCGGAGCTCCCGCAGATCGACGGCGTCGAGGTCGAGGTCATCTACCGCGCGGCCGGCGAGGGCAACGAGGTCGGCGGCGACTTCTACGACGTGTTCCCCATCAGCGACGGCGCGTACGGCTTCGCCATCGGCGACGTCTGCGGTACGGGCCCGAACGCGGCGGCGGTCACGGGCCTGGCCCGCCACGCCCTGCGCCTGCTCGCCCGGGAGGGCCTGAGCGGCCCGGCGGTTCTGGAGCGCCTGAACTCCGCGATCCTCGACGAGGGCGCCCGCAGCCGTTTCCTGACGCTCCTGTACGGCGAGATGCGCCCGCAGGAGGACGGCAGCGCGGAACTGAAGGTCGTCTGCGCCGGCCACCCCCTCCCGCTCCGCCTGCGCCAGGACGGCACGGTCGAACCGGCCGCGGAACCGCAGCCGCTCCTCGGTGTCATCGACGACCTGGAGCTGTACGAGCAGACGGTCACCCTCGACCCCGGAGACGTCCTGCTGTGCGTCACGGACGGCGTGACGGAACGCCGGGAGGGCACGCGGATGCTGGGCGACGACGGCCTCGCCGACGTTCTGACGACCTGCACGGGCCTGACGGCGGGCGCGGTCGCGGCCCGCATCATGCGTGCCGTGGAACGCTTCGCCTCCGACGCGCCCTCCGACGACATGGCCATCCTGGCGATGCGCGTACCGGAGCCGCACAAGGACTGACGCGGACATGCGAAAGGCCCCGCCCGAAGGGCGGGGCCTTTTCTGTCGGAGCCCCCAAACGGAATCGAACCGTTGACCTTCTCCTTACCATGGAGACGCTCTGCCGACTGAGCTATAGGGGCCTGTCGCCTTTCGCGAGGTTTCCCCCGCGGCAACGGAATAGATCATACCCCGAACACAGCCGTGCTCCCAACCACGTCAGAAAGCCGGCTGGAGGAGCCCTCCGAGCGCGTTGCAGGCGGAGACGATGCGCTGCATCTCCCGCTTGGTCAACGAGGCGTCCACCGGCAGCGCGAGGGTCTCGTCGGCGGCTCGCTCGGTCTCCGGCAGGGACACGCACCGCCGGAATTCCGGCAGCCGGTGCACAGGTGTCTTCACCGGCACGCGGCAGTCGACTCCCCTGGCCCGCACGGCCCGTGCGAAGGCATCCCGGTCGGGCCGCCCGTTCCCGGGTACGCGCACCACGTACTGCTGGTAGGTGTGTCCATCGCCTCCGTCGGGCGTACGCACCCCCCTCAACTTCGCATCCAGATAAGCCGCCCGCTCCCTGCGCTGGGCAACCTCGTCGTACGGCGCCTCGGACTCCCCCTGCTCCAGCACGAGCAGCCCGTGCCGCTGCCCGACCATGTGCAACCGCCCCACATCAGCGGGATGCCCGAAGCGGTGTACGACAACGACAGCCGCGGTGCGCGGAGTTATCGCCGTCTCCACAGCCTCCGTGTCGAGGCAGTACGTCACCGGATCTATGTCGGCGAACACCGGAAGCGCACCGGCCAGGGCCACGGCCTCGGCGACCTCGACGTTCCCGAAGGCCGGCACGACGACCTCGTCACCGACTCCGACCCCGGCGGCCCTGAGCATTGCAGCAGTACCCATGCTGCGGATGCTGGTTGCGCAACGTGAACTTCAAGTGACGCACAACAAAAAAGGGTTGGACCCCGAACCGAAGTTCAGGGTCCAACCCTTTCAATAATTGTTCGGCGGCGTCCTACTCTCCCACAGGGTCCCCCCTGCAGTACCATCGGCGCTGTAAGGCTTAGCTTCCGGGTTCGGAATGTAACCGGGC